>CAZUAH010000238.1:1940-20330 GCA_964617665.1 uncultured Pirellulaceae bacterium | reverse complement strand
TGCGCTGTAGGGCGAAGGAGTTGCGCTGTAGGGCGAAGGAGTTGCGCTGTAGGGCGAAGGAGTTGCGGGAGCACTCGGTGGGCAACTGGGCGGCGCGACGTACGGAGTAGGAGTTCCGGGAACACTCGGAGGGCTGCACGGTTGTGGGACGGTGGGCGTGGGACTCGCGGGAACACCCGGCTGGTAGAAGCCCCGCGCTGCGCCGGGATACACTGCCGCGACCGGCCCCGGCGGTGGCGTCGAGGCCGCGCGAGACGGTGACGGGAGTTGGGAGTTGGGCGCGGCCGCAAGCCTACAGCCGTCTCCGGACAACTTCGTCGTGGCCGCGTTAGGCTTGTTCAGGCCAAGTTCCCACGAGCGCCCGCCGCCACCCTTTCGAGCACATTCCGTCAGTTGGAATAACCTGCTCGGCACATCTACGCTGGCAGTCAGCACGGGGCCTTCGACGTCAAACGCCACGGATCGAATCACGTCACGGACCTCGGGTTGCTGGTCGTCGAGCGACTGCATTTGAACCAGGGCCCAAAGCCCTTTGGCGATGCCATTCAGTTGCTGGGCTGCTGCCTCGTCGCTGCAAACTGCGGACAGGCCTATCCCCAAACCGGCGTCGAAATCCAGTTCGAGATTGAAAGCCTCGATTTGCCCCAGGAGCTGATAGGCGATGGGAAGGGGAAGCCCGTTCGCTTGAACGAAGTCGTCCGGCGGCAGAAACGACATGGCCATGACCGCCGCAGGGTCGAGGAAGCCATGAGCGCGTTCAAGCTTCTTCGGCAACTCGATCGGTCCGTCGCGTCCAAGTATGGCGCGAACCGGTTCAGGATATCCGGCTAACACGACGCGGTCTTCGACCAAGCAGACGGCCCACGGATCACTCCCGCCTTTCGCCCACATCGTACGCGGGCCGATCGTCTCCGTGGTCCAAGGCGTGCCGTCGGCTGAAACTTGTCTTCCCGATGGCTGTACAGGCTGTTTGCAGAAGAGGATCATGACTGCCTTCGACGCTTCACCTTCGGTAACCGATCGTGCCCCAAAAGCAATGCGGTCTATGTGGTCTGAACTCAACGCCAATGGTGCGACTTGCTCACAGCAGGCATTCCAGAAGTCGGCGTTCTCCTGCGTGAACTTTCGCCCCATTTCACTCGCCAGCATCGGCGCAACCTTGATCCAGCCATACACGCCACAATCGTCGGGCAGATAGCGAAGAGCGGCCTGATCGAGGCGATGGCCGGAACGTTTCTTTGCCCCGCCTCGTTTTGCGGGACGGTCCTCGGTGACCTTGGCATCGTCGTTCTTGGCCGATTGGGCCGCCGGCTCTCGGTTCTTGTTACGCGACTTTCGTTTCCCGTCGGCGTTTGGCGCCAAACCGAGAGCACTGATCAATACGACGACGGCAATCGCCGTCACAAGCGACTTGGGGATCTGCGAATTCGCTCGACAATCGAGACTTGCACATTTGCCCGAACTCATATCCATACCCTCCGTGAAAAGGCAGCTACTGATCCCAAACGGGCGGTCATTCTATGCCACCCGATAATCTGAGACCACATCAATTCTGCAACGGCCGCTGTAGGTTCGAAGATCTGAAACGTAATGGCCCGGACCGGCGAGATAACGCCAAAAGTCCGTGCAGGTACATTGATTCCATTGCCACCATCGACGACCATATTCCCTAAGTGATGTAGTTCCAGGTCTTTATGTAATGGAGGAATTCAATTATGGCGAGAAACGCGTGCCTCTTTCTGTTCGGGTTCCTGTTGTTGTGTGCCCCACTGGACGGTGCCGATTGGTCGTGCTGGCGTGGTCCTCAGTATGATGGCATCAGCCGCGACACTGGCGTGACTCTGCCCTGGGAGGCGAGCCCAAAGGTCGTGTGGGAGGTGCAGACGGGGCCGGCCTTCAGCGCCGTGACCGGTGTGGGAGATCTAGTTTACACCTGTGGCACGGAAGATGGTCAGCAAGTGCTTCTGTGTCTCGGAGCCGGCAATGGCGAGGTCGTGTGGAAGAGGCCTTTTGCCGGAGGCGTCAAGGACCGACAGGGCGGCGACGGCACGCGGGCGACACCCACGATAGACGAAGGCAGAGTGTACATCTTCGGTGGCGAGGGAACACTTCTTTGCGCCGCTGCAAAGACAGGGGACGAAATCTGGTCCAAGAAATTTGGCGCCGCACCGACATGGAAATACAGCGGATCGGTTCTGATCGAAGGCGATATGGCCGTCGTCTCACCCGGCGGCGCGGACGGGGGGCTGCTGGCCTTGAACAAAGAGAACGGCGAATTGATCTGGAAAGGCGGCGAAGGTCGCGCCGGGTATGCCACACCCTACCCGTTTACGTTCGGCGGAACTCGTTATATCGTCGGCGCGCTGGGGAAGAAGGTGATCATTGTCGAGGCGGAGACGGGCCGTCAGGTATGGAGCATGCCTTGGATCACCAGCTATGACGTTAACGCGTCGACGCCCATCTTTCACGATGGGCACCTCTTTATCAGCTCAGGTTACGGGCACGGCAGCATCCTGCTTAAGCTTCAGGCCGAAGGAGATGGACTGACCACTACGACCCTTTGGGAAAGCAAGGCGATCCTGAACAAGTTCCAGACCTGCATCCTCCTGAACGGAAGATTGTACGGAGCGGACGAACGGAACATGAAGTGCGTCGACTTCCTGACCGGCGAGGAGGCTTGGAGTCTACATCGGGTTGCCGGAGAGGGGACGAAGTATGGTACCGTAGTGCTCTGCCAAGGACATCTCATCTTTCTCAGCCAAAGCGGTCAGCTATCCGTGGCGAAAGCCTCGCCTGAGGGTTTCGACGCGGTCGGCACCAGTCAAGTGCTCAGCGGTCGTTGCTGGACGGTTCCAACGATTCACAATGGACGCCTGTACGTGCGAAATCTCGACAAACTGGTTTGCCTCAAAATCGGCGACTAGGCACGCCGGCCCAAGAAATGCAAGCGTCACGCTCTGCGTGACGGACCCGAGAACAGGAGAGAATCGTAGGTCAGGCTGTGCCTGACGCAACGCCCAGTATAGTCATGCACAGCATGACCTACATGTCGTCGGCCCAGCCATTCATCCCGATCTCTTCACATCCTTTCCGTGTGACGAAATCCCAAGACAGGAGGTACGACTCATGGACCTGTGTGCATTCGATAGCAAAGTGAGCCGCGCGCGGCCTTTCAGTGGTTCGTGCGTGGAAAGGCGATGTTTCCCGTGTGTGCTCCACGCGACGTTGATTCTCGGATTTGCGCTCGGACTGATCGTGCCGCTTTCCCTCGTCGCGGCAGATTCCAAAACGCACGCTGCCCCAACGTTGCGCGGCACCGACCTTTTCGCGCTGGCGAAACTCAGCGAACAATACTTCGATTCCGTTCCAGACGCTTCCCGGCTCAACATGGATAGGATCGTCGCGTTCGAGGAAAACGAACGGTTCGTCTATCTGGCAGGCAAGACCGACAAGGCTCTTCGTCGCATCGTGTTGCTCAAGCCGCGTACGTTCGTGATCGAAGACCGAATACAGGCTCCCGGCCCTGGGGCCGTGAAGGGAACGCTACTTGTCCGTGGCAAGCCCAGGATCGATGGCAGAAGTCTCGTCGCGAACGTTCCCGGAGGCGTAATTGTTGGCGAAACCCTGATACCGGATAAAGCACGCCTGCAAATCGCACCGCCGAGCGGTGACGCGGGCGACTCCAAGATGTACTCCGTTGAAAGCACTGCAAAAGTCGATGGCGACGAAGTCCGGTTTGTCAACGTATTCCAGGTTGGTCGGCCGAACGAGGAAGGCGGCAAGCCGCAGTGCAAACTGACCGAAGCCGGCGACGGATGGCAATTGACTGTAAACGCCGCCGATCAGACGCTGAAACTCTCGTTGCCAGCCGGGCGCGCCGCAGTCGGCACAATCGCCATCGACGCAGCGGATGGACAGTCGGTGCTGAAGGAACGCTTGCTGCCCTCGGGGATCATGCCGCACGGCGAGGAAGGCGTTCGATTGATGCGACGCTGGGATACGCCTTATCAGCGCGAACGCATGCCCGGATGGGATACAGGACGAGTGGCCCCCGAATTGAAGAAGTTGGCCGAGATGGAGTCGACCAAGACGGGCCGGGCCGTCGTCCTTGGCTGCGGCACAGGAACCAACGCCATCTACCTGGCCGGCAAGGGATTTGACGTGACCGGAGTCGACGTTGCTCCGTCGGCCCTCGTTCATGCCGAGCGGAAGGCTCGCGAGGCGGGCGTGAAGGTCCGTTGGGTCGTAGCTGACGTGTTGGCGCTGCCCGATATGGAACCGGTCGATCTGATCTTCGACCGCGGCTGCTATCACCACGTTCGGAAGTACAACGCAGCGGGGTACGTCAAGAGCATCCGAGGCATTTCGCGTCCTGGCACACGACTGCTGTTACTGGCCGGAAGCGCGAAAGAAGAACGGCGGGCAGGGCCACCCAAAATCAAAGAAGAGGAGATTCGCGGCGACTTCTCCAAACAGTTCACGTTCGAGTGGCTTCGAGACATCCGGTTCGACTCGGCCAACCCGAACGCCAACGGTTTCAAGGCGTGGTCGGTGCTCTTGCGCGTCAATGAATAGCGGTAGGGCCGGTTCCCACCGGCCGAGCTTCTGATCTTCGCTTGATCGGCCGGTAGGAACCCGGACCGACGCCAGCTCCTTACATTTGGGGAACAGCCCCTGCAGCTCCAACCGGCGAAAGGACGGACGCATGCGATCCGAGATCACTTCATCTTCCCTTGTAGGCACGTTTGCACTGCGCAGAAGGCTCGCGATTCGGGCTGTGTTTGCCGCAGCGGCTTGTGCAATCGTCACGACCGGATTGGCTGGCGACTTGGACGATTTGGCCAAACCGCACGAGGGTCGCAGCATGCGGTCCACTTCGACGGCGGTGGACGAGAACGGCGATTACGCTCACAGCAACAGCGACAACTCGCGTGTTGCTTCCGGTGCGACCAAGGTCGTCCTGGACGCCGAGGGCCCGGGAGTGATTACACACATGTGGTTCACGTTCCTTGGACCAGAGCCCCATGCCTGGGCCAAGGACGGATCGGCCAACCACCAGGAGATCCTGTTGCGGATCTTCTACGACGGTTCCGATCGACCGGGCGTGGAAGCACCTTTGGGCGACTTTCTTGCCAACTCGTTCGGTAAACGCAGCGAAGTGATCAGCGTGCCAGTGGTGGTCGAAGACGCCGATTCGTACAACTGTTTCTGGCGGATGCCCTTCCGGAAGTCCGCTCGGGTCGAGGTCATCAACCAGAGCGAGAAGAAGCTGAACCTGTTGTACTACAACATCGACTGGATCAAGCTGGACTCGCTGCCGGAAGACACACCGTACTTTTTCGCCCAGTACCGCCAGGAGTATCCGGTGGAACAGGGCAAGGATTATGTGATCTTGGACACCAAGGGCAAAGGGCACTATGTGGGCACGGTGTTGTCCGTTCGCTCGCGTAGCCCATCGTGGTTTGGCGAGGGCGACGAGAAGATCTACATCGACGGCGAAGAGAAAGCGTCGATCTGGGGAACCGGCACCGAGGACTACTTTCTGTCGGCCTGGGGATTGAAGACGACCAGCACGCCGTACTTCGGGACACCTTACTTTGATCAATGGGGAATCGTCGGCGGTCACACTAGCGCGTATCGTTGGCATGTGCACGACCCGATCGTCTTCCAGAAATCGATCAAAGTGACGATGGAGCATTGGGGTTGGATCTCGGCGGACGAGAACCCCGAGGGCAAGACTCACAGTTGGAACGAACGGCAAGACGACTACTCGAGTGTGGCGTTCTGGTATCAAACCGGTACGCCCACGTTCGCAGCCCGCGCGCCACACGCCAAAGAGCGGACTTTGCCCAACCTCGATCTGATCTTCCCCGCGAAGCCATACACGGACGACCAGCATCATGGAATCGGCAGCGCCCGCGTCCAGTCGAATCTGGGATACTTTCCTCAGGGGCAGTTGTTCTATCAGCCCGAACAGTCCGAAGATGCGTGGGTGGAAATCCCGTTTACCGTCAATGAGAAGGAACCGAGGCGTCTGTTGATCAAAGGCACCCGAGCAAACGACTACGGCCATTACCAAGCCTATCTGAACGGCGTGAAGCTCAGCCAACCGATCGACCTGTATTACGACGGTGTCGAAGAGTGGGAGTGGCACTTGTTGGATTTCTGGCCCGATCCAGGCGAGTACACACTTCGTTTGGAGTGCGTTGGCAAGAATACGAAGTCAACCGGCCACTTCCTGGGCATCGAATCGGTCCGACTCCGCGAGCGCCGCCCGCGCGTGAAGGAGTGGGCTCGCGACAAGGACAAGGATTGGCGCGAGAACCCGATTCTGTACCGATAGCATGGCGTCAATCGGCGGTTCTCTGTACACGAAGAATTCTGGCGAAGGGTCAACCATGCGACTGTCCCATGTCATTCTGTTGCTCTTTCTGATTTGGACGCAGGTGGCGTGGTGTGACGAGCCCGCCGTCCTCGATATTTCCCGTGATACTGTCCTCGATCCGGACCGAACCTACGGCCGGTTGGTGATCAAGGCTTCCGATATCACGATCGACGGTCGCGGCGCGTGGCTGATCGGATCGCGGGACGGCGATCCGGCCAAGTTCACCGGAACGGCAGTCCTTGCGGAGAACGTCTCCAACGTCAAGTTGCTGAACATCAATGCAAAGGGTTGGGAAACGGGGCTGATCGTTCGCGATGGGCGCGCCTGGACGATCGAAGGATGCAATTTCTCGGACAACTTCCATGACCCCAAGTTCGGTTGGGGAGAGAACGGTCGGCGAGGCGGCATTCTGTTGGAGCGCGTATCGAAGGCCATTGTGCGCAAGAATCAGGCAAATCGGGTGTGGGACGCATGCGTCCTGGTGGATTGCCACGAAAACCGTCTGGAACAGAATGACTTCTCGCACACATCAAACACATGCTTGAAGCTCTGGAACTCGACGCAGAACGTAGTGGCGGACAACGTCCTCAGCTACGGCATTCGCAAGGATTCCGGCGAAGTGCATGCTCGCGATTCTACATGCGTATTGATCGAAAGCGGCTCGAACGACAACCGGTTCGTCCGTAACGACTGTACATATGGCGGCGATGGGATTTTCATAAGGGTACTGAACGGTTGGGTCAGCACAGGAAACGTGTTCGAAGAGAACGATTGTTCATATGCCAATAACAACTGCGTTGAGGCATGGTCACCGCGTAACACCTACATCCGCAACAAGGCAAATCACGGGAGTTATGGCTTCTGGCTGGGCGCGTCGGATCAGACGGTCCTGATCGACAACGAGGCATCCTGGAATGGTCTTCCCGCCGGAAACCACAATTCGCCGCACCTGCCCGACGGTCGACACGCCGGCATCGTTTTCATGTTCGGGCCATCCAGCCACACCGTGGTTCGTGGCAACACGTGCAAGGGCAACCACGGCGCGGCTATCGCGCTGATCGGCGACCTCGAATCGCAGGGCAAGAAGTGGCGGGCCTACCACTGGATTATCGAACAGAACTGGCTGGCAAAGAACCACTGGGGCATATACATGCAGCACGCGGATTGGGTCGACGTAGCCGCGAACCGGTTCGACGAGAACTCCGTGGCGGACTTGCACAATGCGGGAAACGTTGCACGGCTGACGGTGCGGCCTGACAAGCCGAACATCACCGAACGGCCAGTGGCAAAACTCGTCGGTCCAGCCACCGCCAAGGTCGGCCAGCCAGTCCGTTGGGACGCGTCGGCCAGCCGCGACCCGGTGGGATTGTCGTTGGTTTATCGTTGGGACCTGGGCGACGGGACGGAAAGCACTCGCCCAGACGTCGAACACGTCTACCGCGCCCCGGGATTCTATCGACTGGGCTTAACCATCAACAACGGCCTGCTATCGGATCTCGTTTGGCGCGACGTCTACGTCACAGAGGATCTCCGGGAGATTGGTACCGAAGGGCAAGCCGACGGCTGGTCGTGGATTGATCCAACGTCGAAGTGTCGTTTTCGGGCTGACCGGGACGTTCGCCTTTGTGGAGCCGAATCGTTGCGGGCAATCGTGAAACCGTACGGAGGCGGACGTGTAACACTGGTTTACCGAACGTCCGGCAAAGGCATTTCGCTCGCTAACCGCTCGCGTTTGGCATTCTGGGTGAAGAAACGCAACGAGCACGTACCGGCTTGGCAAGGGGAAAACCCGATTGTGACGCTCGCCGATCCAGCGGGCCAACAACTCGCATTCAACCCGGCCGGCGATTTCCTGAGTTCTCCACCCTACAATGAAGCTCGCGATGGATGGACGTACTTCGTCGTTCCGCTGTCCGGCAACGAGATGTGGAAACGATCGGGCTCGAACATCCGCGACGTCCAGGAGATTCGGATCGGCTTCGATTCGTGGGGTGCTCCACCGCTGAAAATCTGGCTCGACGGATTGACCATTCAATGACCGAATTCACGCTCACCGCAAATGGGAGTTTAACTTCAAGGAGCTTCAGGATGATGCGCATCGCAATGCTGCCTACCCTACTGGTGATGCTGCCCGCTTCGCTGCCGGCGGCGACGCTGGTCAAAGACGGCAAGCCCATGGCGGTGGTCGCCCTGCCTACGGAGCCTAACGAGCACGAACAGCTCGCACTCGACGATCTGATAGGGCACATTCAGAAGATGTCAGGGGCGGAGCTTGATACAGCGACAGTCGACGCCAAGGATGTAAACGCCTTTCTGACTCGGACCAAAGCCGCCGGCCAAGTGCCGATTCTCTTGGGCCGCCACGTCTTCGACCGGCTGACAAAGAAGAAACCGGCTGATGCGGTGCGCGGGTCCTTCGTTCTGTATGTCGATCGGGATGCGGTCATGATTGCCGGAGTTGAGGAAGGGACCTACTACGGCGTGATCGAACTATTGGAACAGTTGGGTTGTCGGTGGTTCACGCCCGGCGACCTGGGCACCGTCATTCCGAGTCTGCAGACGATCGAGGTACGCCGGCAGCGAACCGAGCAACAGCCCTCGTTCCCGTCGCGATGGTTCCAGATGCCAAATCGCGACTGGCAGAAACGAATGCGATGTGGCGGACCGGTCTTTCCAGGGGCCCACGGTATTCCGGCGCCCAGAGTCAAGAAGAACAAGTCCACCGGCGAAATCGAGCCCGCTGAGTACGCCGAACTTTTCGCCTTGCGCGATGGCAAGCGAACGTCACGACAGCACTGTGTCTCGAACCCAAAGCTGATCGAGTATGCGGCCGAGCAGGTCAAGCAGCGTCGCAAGGCCGGCAAGGGACCAGTTATCGGCATGGGGCCCAACGACGGCTCGGGCTTTTGCGAGTGCGACAACTGTCGGGCTTTGGACGGCGACGACTTCGATCCCTTCTCGAACGAACCGTCGGTGACCGACCGATACATCTGGTTCTTCAACCAAGTACTCGAACGCGTCAACGACGACTACCCGGACACCAAGCTCGGTTTCTACATCTACCACTCGTACATGCGGCCGCCGACGTGGTGGAAGCCGGACCCGCGGATCATGGGCGCTGTGGCACCGATCGCCTTGGACCGAGTGCACGGATTCTCCAATCCGATCGCCCCGGAGAAGAGCTACGCCCGCTGGCTCTATCAGGAATGGGGCAAAATCATGCCCGAGCTTTACGACCGCGGCTACTGGAGCAATCTGGCATGCCCCGGATTTCCGTTCATCATCGTCCATCGCCTGCGTGACGAGATCCCCACCTGCCACGAGTTCGGAGTGAAGGGATGGCGAGTAGAGACGTTCCCGAACTACGGCCCGCAGTTTCCATCAATGTATGTGGCCGGCAAGCTTATGTGGAACCACCAAACAGACGTGGATGCACTCCTGAAGGATTGCTTCGAGCAGTTCTTTGGCCCCGCCGCCGGCCCCATGGGGCAGTACATCGTGTTGATGGACGCGGCGCTGCGCGACGGCGATTACTGCACCGGTTCGGCGTGGGACATGCCGCACTTCTACCCGCCGTCGTTGAGAATCAAAGCCCGTGCCCTGCTTGACGAAGGGAAGAAGCTGGCCAAGGGCCAGGGCGTCTTCGAGCAACGCGTCGGGATGATCACGCAAACCTTCGATATGCTCGAAGCGTTTTGCGCCATGATGAATGCACGCGTGCGAGTCGACTTCGTCGAGGCCAAGGCCCACTTGGACAAGCTGGATGCAGTGGCCAACCAGTTGATGACGTACGAACCGGTGCCGATGCTTTCGGCCGGCCGGTTCAGCACGTACGTCAACTATATGAGACGCTTTTTCCGCCCATGCACAGAACAAGGCCGCCAGCGAGTCACGAGCGGCAATCGGTTGGTGGCCGCGGCACAGGACGAATGGCAGTTTCAGATCGACCCGGCCCGGGTCGGCGAAGACATCGGACTGTGGCGTCCGGAGATGACCGGCGGCGGTTGGCAGACGATCAAGACTTCCAGTTCCTCCTGGAGCAATCAAGGCCTGCGATACTACAAAGGACTCGCCTGGTACCGCCAGACCGTCGAAGTGCCGCGCGGGCTTGCCGGCCAGCGCATCTTCCTGTGGTGTGGCGGCGTCGACGAATCGGCCAAGGTCTGGCTGAACGGACAAATCATCGGTATCAGCCACGGCGCGGCGTTTTATCCCTTTGAACTGGACGCCACCCAGGCGGTACGGCCGGGCAAGAACACGATCGTAGCCTGCGTTTCAAACCAAGTTGTCAACGAGTTGGGCACGGGTGGCATCGTCGCTCCTGTGATGCTGTACGCCCCCGCAGCTGGCAAGGATGCCAAATTGGAAAACGTCCGCGACCTCAAACCGACGTTCCCTTGAGAAGGTCTAATCTCATGCTAACTCGCGAGACGTTCATCGGTCCGTGGGCCGGTTTGCCCGTGGCTTGGACGGATGACGACCGGTTTGACGAGGAGACATACCGTGGCGACGTGGCCCGATGCTGCCAGGTGGATGTGCCTGGTGTGTACACCGGCGGAACGACGGGTGAGTTCTATGCGATGGAATACGACGAATTCCAGGCCGTGGCGCGGGCGGCTGCCGAAGAGTGCCACGCCCAGGACAGACCGGTCATGATCGGCTGCAGTTCGACCTACACGCTAGGGGCCGCTCGTCGGGCGACGTATGCGGCCGAGATCGGCGCCGACGCGATACAGGTGGCCTTGCCGTTCTGGATGGAAATCAGCGACGACCAGATCGTGCCGTTTTTCAAAGAGGTTGCGACCGCCTCCGGGGGACTGCCGCTTTCCATCTACGAAACGACACGCGCAAAGCGAGCATTGACCGTCGAACAACATCGGGCGATCAAAGATGCAGTACCGGGCTATACGATGGTCAAGGCCAATGCTGCCACGGTGGGCTGCACCCCGGAAGGTTGTGCGGCGCTCTCCGAATTCATCAACGTTTTCGTCGGCGAGGACAAATGGGGCACACTCGGACGGACGGGCGCGATCGGTTGCTGCAGTTCGGTGGTTTACTGGAACCCGTACGTGACTCTGCCGCTGTGGCAGCGAATGCAGCAGCAGGATTGGGCAAGCGTCGACGCCACATGTGAGCGTATTCACGAACTCATTAGATTCTTGGTGGAGACCTTTGGCCCGAGGGGGTTCACCGACACGGCTTTTGACCGGCTGGGCGGCGTCGCCAGCGGATTCCTCAAGACCAGCCTGCGCAGCCGTGGACCGGACCCCAGTTGCACACAGGAGGACGTCGAAACGCTGCGCCGCTGGTACCGCGGGCATTTTCCGGTGATGTTGGATCTGGACTGACACGAAGCACCCGCGGCGAGTGCCCGGGAAGATGTTCTTGCCACCGATATTCTTGCCATGCGTTTCTTGGACCATAGCGCGGGCAAGAACATAGTTGGCAAGAATATGGTCTCGATAGCTATAATCTCTCTTTAGCGTGCCGAAAGGAATAGGCCCGGCAGCAGCAGAACAGAAAGGACCAATGGAATGAATACCCGAAACATGCGTGCTTCATCTATACGATCGCCGTTCACGTTTACCATTGTCCCCGTTGTGCTTCTATCACTCTCGCTATCGCCGGTCTTCTCGAAAGGATCGGATGAAGCGAAGGCTTTTCGAGCAGGAGTTGCGTCTGTCGATGTATCGCCGATCAAGCTGCCGGTGATCTCGAGTGGTAGCTTTTTGACTCGCTCCGGCAGCGTGATCCACGATCGCCTGTTCGCGCGTGCCCTGGCGCTGGACGACGGAACAACGCATCTCGTGCTCATGGTCGTCGATACGCTGTTCGTTCCGCGTGATCTTTGCGACGAAGTCAAGGAAGCTGCATCGAAGGAATCTGGCGTTCCCGCCGAGAACATTATGATCTCGGCGACCCACTCCCACTCGGCGGGCTCGCTGGTCGGGTGCTTGGGAACAGACGCCGACGTGGATTATGTCAATCAAATTCGGCCCCAGTTGGTCGAGTGTATTGTGAAGGCGGTTGCAAACTTTCAGCCGGCGCAGATTGGGTGGTCTTCCGAGATTGACGAACAGGACACCCATTGCCGCGTGTTCATCCGAAGGCCGGATTGTATTGGCGTTGACCCTTTCGGCGAAAAGACGATCCGCGTGATGATGCATCCGGGCTATCGGAACCCGCAATACATCGGTCCCAGCGGCCCCGTCGACAACGAGCTTTCGGTCCTTTCCGTGCGGTCGCTCGATGGCAAACCAATTGGCATTCTGGCCAACTATTCCATGCATTACTTCGGCTCCGCAGCGGTCTCGGCTGACTACTTTGGAGACTTCGTTCGCGTCATCTCGGAGAAGATCGCCGCGGACGACGATTCGTTTGTCGCCATGATGTCCAACGGAACGAGCGGCGATTTGCATTGGATGGACTATACAAGGCCTCGGAAGAATGTTGGACGGACTGACTACGCTGAATCGGTTGCGGCGGTCGCGATGCGTGCCTACGAGCGAATCGAGTATCGCGATCGGGTCGAACTGAAGGCTGCCGAGCGTTGTCTGACACTCAATCGACGCGTTCCCGATGAGAAACGATGGGCGTGGGCGCAAGAACTGCTCGAAGAAATGGACGGCCGTATCCCGCGTACCAGACCAGAGGTTTACGCTCGAGAAGCGAAATTTCTGAAGGACGATCCCGTTCGCGAGTTGAAGCTCCAGGCGATTTGTATCGGGGATTTGGGCATCGCAGCGATACCGAACGAAACGTACTCCATCACGGGCCTGAAGTTGAAGCTGCGATCTCCCATGCCCGACATGTTCAATATCGAATTGGCGAACGGCACCGAAGGTTACATTCCACCGCCCGAATCGCTTCCTTTGGGCGGTTACAACGCTTGGCCGGCGAGGACGGCCGGGTTGCAGGTCGACGCCGAGACGATCATCACCGATACGTTACTCTCGATGTTCGAGAAGCTTAGCGGTAAGAAACGCAAAACGCTTGACCTGTCAGAGGCCCCTTATGCGAAGAAGGTGCTCGAAAGGAAGCCACTCGCCTATTGGCGGCTTGGCGAGATTGACGGCACTGTGGCCGAAGATGTCTCGGACGCAGGCAATCACGGTCAGTTTGAAACGGGGCACCTGTTCTATCTCGACGGCCCGGAGCGAGACGACTTGCGATGCGACGATCAAGAGTCTCGTGCAGTTCAGTTCGTCGGCGGTCGCATGAAAGCGACACTTGACGAATTGGGCGATGACTACACGGTCGAGTTCTTCTTCTGGAACGGACTGCCAAATGACAACCGACCTATCACCGGCTACATGTTCTCGCGTGGCCCCGACGGTGATGACGATTGCCCCGGGGACCACCTGGGCATCTGTGGCACTTGGTTCGGCGAGAGAGAGCAGGGACGCCTGATATTCTTCAACGGCAACGACAAAGACGAGGCTCTCACGGGCGGTCCCGTGATCGAACCGAAGACCTGGAACCATGTGCGACTGGTTCGTCAAGGCGAACAATTGCGGGTGTATCTGAACTTCGACAATGAGCCGATCATCTCAGGCCGAGCGAGTGCGACTCGCCCCAACGGCTGTACGGACGTTTTCATTGGCGGGCGAAGCGACAACGTCGCCAACTTCGAAGGCCGTATTGCCGACGCCGCCATCTTTCGCGGCGGACCAGAGTGATCCGAAAGGAAAGGCAGCTAGGATGACGAAACACGATCCTAATGGCGTTTCGGTTAGCTCGAAAACGCGCACGCTGGGCGTGCGTTGTGGTTGCACGGCGATCTTCCTGGTCTCGCTGGTTTCAGACGCGGCTGTTGCCGACGAGCCGATCTTCCTGGAGGCGGAGAGTTTCAAGTGTGCATCGGATGGATGGAAAATTTGCAGCAACGCGCAGAGCCGACGGGCGTCGCGAGCCACCACGCTTCATGGTGCCACCGGGGCAAAGGACGCTGTGGCCACCGCCGTGGTGACGATCTCGGATTCCGGCAAGCACCGGATATGGGTTCGACACATGCAGTGGCGGCGTTTCCGCGGGCCATTCCGATTGGCTATCTCGCGTGAAGGCAGTGTGTTGGCAGCCAACGACTTCGACTTGGAAATCGACGAGAAGACTCCGGACTGGGAGTACCGCTGGGATTTCTTTGATGTGGAACTGGCGGCTGGCCAGTTCGATCTGGTTTTGAGCAAGTATCAGAACAAGAACTGCACCGGATACGTCCGCCATGTCGACTGTGTGCTCATTACTTCAAACACGGACCTGGTGCCAAATCACCTGCAGTATGGTCCACAGACCTACCTTCGCGTGACTTTGGGCGAAGATTACGATCGTCCCGTCTACGTCCACGTCTTTGCCGATCATTACCGTTCGCCCTGGTACGGCCATTACCACTTGTCCCACGGTGGGGCGAAGGCCGGTTTGCGTCCAGCCAAGGGGCATATGATGCAAGGCGGCCAGCGCACGCCTTGGTGCAATATCACGCCCATGCTGTACCAGGACACCGGAGCGATACTGAACATCTCGGCCCGCTACACTTATCATGAGAAGTCCTCGCGGTTGGCCGCTACGTTCGAGTTTGCCACTGCGCCGAACGAAGACCACGTGGTGCGCACCTTGGTCGCCGACTGCGAGCCCGGCGGTATGGTCATCGTCATGCCGCCTGACCTGACCACTCCCGGGAATGTCGCGCGGATGAAGACCGATCGTCAGGTGGCCGAAGCGACGGGAGAGATCGCCGACGCCTACGAATGGCCGACGTTCGGCAAGATGCCCGAGCGGTTTCCCTTCTTCGTGGCCGCGCGGATCGGCGGCTACGGCCTGGACGTGGATGAGGAAGTGACCCGGCGGGAGCAAGAGACGCTCGACTACTTCGGCTTCTCGAACCGCCGCAGACCGTTCATCCATGGAGGAATCTGGTACGGCCAGGATGGCTCTTATTGCCGTCCCGACGTGCCACGAATGAAACGTGTTGCGGCCGATCGAGCCGAAGAGTTCCGGCAGTCGGGCAAGTCGCCTGAGGACATCGCCTTCTGCATGTTGATGGACGAACCGGGTGGGCAGCCTGCGTCGCGTCTGGCGGAAGATGAAGCGTACATCGAGGCATTTCGTGTTTGGATCAAGGAACTCGGTAGGACGCCGGACGACCTGCTGGTAGGCAGTTGGGATCAAGTCAAACCGGTTCCGGAGACCCGGGGTCACGAGCATCCCGCCTTACATTACTACACGCAACGATTCCGTACGCGAGCCTTGGGCGATTTCATGGCTGTGCAGCGAGAGGTGCTTGAAGAGGCGTATGGCGAGATTTTCCCGGCGGTGGCCAACTTCAGCGACGGAGCCATTTACCTGGCCAACTTCTACGCACAGGGTGTCGACTACTTTGAATTGCTGGACGACCCCGGTCAGAATGCAGTCTGGAGCGAAGATTGGGCCAACCTGGCATCCACCTATCAGTGCGCCTCTTACAACGTAGATCTAATGCGGGCAGCGGCCCGCGCTCGCGGCCAGTCACTCGGGCACTATTTGATTGCCTATGCCGGGCGAACGCCGTGTGATATTCAACTGAAGGCGACCAGCGAGGTTGCCAGGGGCGTGAAGACCCTCAAGAACTTCTTTTACGGACCGAGTTGGGGTAGCCATGAAGGCGGCCCGCTCTGGAGAAGCTCCGCGTGGTACGCCAAGCCGGAGGCGTGGCGGGCGAATGCGGAGATCGTTCGTCTGATCGGCGGGGCCGAGGACTTCCTAGTCCCGGCGATGCCGGCCAAGGCCGACGTGGCGATCCTGTATTCGTCGTCCTCCGACATCTGGACGTTGGGCGAAAACTACGCCTACGGGTTCGACCGGATGCACACATGGCTGGCCCTGACCCACGCCCAGATCCCTGTTGATATTCTCTCGGAAAAAGATGTGACCGATGGCGAGTTGGAGGGCTACAAGGTCTGCTATCTGTCCGGTCCAAATCTTACCGGAACTGCCGCACAAGCCCTGCGAACCTGGGTTCATCGAGGCGGCACGTTGTGGCTGACCGCCGGCGCGGCGGAGCGAGACGAGTACAATCGGCCGCTGTCCTCGCTGGACGACCTGCTGCCGGCGAAACGAAACGCCGCCGAGCAATTGCAGAAGCACCTATCGGCCGGAAGATCCCTCTACGCACTGAAGGCCCTGGATCGAGTGGCTGTGGGGGAAGCCAAATTAGAGACGCTGTCCGTGCGGCAGCGTCTTGCACCGCGTGCGGAGACCGAGACTCTGGGAACGTTCGACGACGGTTCGGCGGCTTTGGTCCGCGGCGACTACGGGTCCGGATCAGTCTACTGTGCTGGTTTGCTGCCCGCGTTGGCGTACATCAAGTCGGCGCTGGCAGCTAGGAACGAGTTGGCCGAACAGAAGCAATTGAGTCAGAACGGCGAGGCTGTCACGGCCGATCCGCTCGATCGATCCTACAACCCGTGGCAGTATCCATCTGGCATCCGCGAAGTCTTGCTCCGACCTGTTCGTCGGGCTGCAGTCGATCCGCCGCTGCGCTGCAGCGTGCCGTTGGTCGACGCCGTCTACATGACTTGCCCGCAGGGCATCCTAGTGCCTCTGGCGAATTACACGCTGAACCCGCTGGCCGAGGTTTCTCTGGAGGTCCGCGTGCCCGGACCGGTGAATCGAGTCGAATCGGTTCGTCACGGCGAGTTGCGTTTCAACAACGTGGAGGAAGACGTCATCCAGGTCACACTGCCGTTGGACGTGACGGACTTCGTGAAGATCTACGGCCCTCGCAGTCAGTCTTCCTAGCGAACGCTTGGTTGCGGCGGACCGAAACGAGCCCGCTTAAGGCTTCACGCCGCGCATAAGAGCGGCGGGCGAATTCGGCTGGGTGGGGCCCTCGAACGTGATGTCGGTCAGCCCGGCGCTTTCCATCATGCCGCACAATTCGGATTTCGAGTAGGATTTGCCCTCCCGGTCGTGCAGTAGCATGTTCAGATTGAACAAAGCCGGCCACTCCGGCGCGGCGCGGTCGTCCTCCAGAATGAACTCCTGGATCCAGAGGGCGCCGCCCGGTTTCAGCGCCCCGGCCGCCTCGGCAAGTAAACGCGTACAAACCTCCGGACCTTCGATGTGCAGTACTTGGCTGATCCAGGCCACATCGTATGGCCCGCCCAGGTCCAACGGCGGTCGCCGAATGTCGCCGGCCCGGAAATCGACGTGGGCTGCTTGGGCGTGCCGCGAACCCTCTTCGTCGAAAAACGGTCGCGAACTGGGCAGATCGAAAACAGTCGCTTTCAAACCGGGCATTTCATCCGCACAGGCATAGGCGTACAGTCCGTGCCCACCACCCACATCCAGCAAATTCTGATCCGCTCGCAGGCCCAAGCGAGTCGCCAGCCCTTTGGTCTGGATCCGGGCGACATCCGACATGCCGCGGTAATAATGCTCGGCGTGTTCCGGCGGCATGTCCGCCTGGTCCATGGTCCATCCGGACGGGTGTCCTTCCCGCACCGCCTCGGCCAAACGATCCCATCGCGAGACGATATCGGCCATATGCAACAAGATGTGCGTCCTATCCAGAAAGTGACCGGGTGTCAGCAGCGGCTGGGCATCCGGATGAAGGCGGTAGGCGCCATCCTGTTTGATCACCAACTCGATTGCGGTCAAAGCGTCCAGCAGCGCGGTTATCCCGCGCAGCGAACACTCCAATTCCTGGGCGAGTTCTTCGGCGGTGGCGGCCTCTTGTTTCCGTGCCATACATTGCGTCAGCCCCACACGCACCGCCGCAAACAGTGTGCACGATCGCCAATAGGCGGAACTCATCTCCATCAGGTCTCCCACGTTCCAGCGCGCTTCATCGTTCATTGCCCACTCCGTCGTTATCAACTGGGAAGAAATCGAAACCAGACAAACTGCTGCGTGGCCGCTGTCATGTAGTATCCGCTCATCTCGTTTAACCGCAAGCCGGAGGCGTGCGCGTGGGCTGGGGGCGCGCACCCCACCCGCGTGCCGTTAAAAGAAAAACGGGCCAATCCAAC
>CAZUAH010000238.1:0-1930 GCA_964617665.1 uncultured Pirellulaceae bacterium | reverse complement strand
GGCCGGCTGTCTTGTAGAATCCGCTCAGCTCTTTACCCCCCCCCCCGGGGGGGGGGGGGGGTGGGGGGGCCCCCCCCGCCCCCGGCTTGCGGTTAAACGAAGAACGTGCCAATCCTCGCGGAAGGCGCGTCCTTGTTGCAATGGTCGTGTCATCAGGCGACAATTGAACGTAATATGTTCAGCCGTTCCAAACGCCCGTTCTCGAAATGTCCGGTTCCCGAAGTTATGAGACGACTTTCGATTTCCGCCGTACTGATCCTATCGCTAGTCTCCGTTGCTGTCGCTTACCCCCAGGGCTCGACCGCCTCTAAGGCGGCGTCCGCGCCCTCGGCTGAATCGATTGGCCAGTGGACACGGGACCTGGACGATGACGACTACAAGATCCGTGACAAGGCTGTGAAAAAGCTGATCGCGGCCGGCGAGGCGGCGATCGAACCTCTGGCAAAGGCGGCACGTGGTGATAATCTCGAGGTGACTCTCCGAGCGATGCACATATTGGCCCAACTCACCGAGTCCGAGGATCGCTCCACGGAAAACGCGGCTATCGAAGCTCTGACGAAATTGTCGGCTCCTTACCATCATACGGCTACCCCTCTTGCCGAACGTGCTGTGGCTTCGCACAAGATCTGGAGCGTACAGCAGACTATCGAGAAGATCACCAAGCTCGGTGGGCGTGTTGAGATCAATTCCAATCGGCTTCAGACCGTGCGTCTAGGCGGTGGTTGGCAAGGAGGCGACGATCTGTCGATTCTGCGCGAATTGCCCAGCTTTCAGACCTTGTACCTGGAGCAGTCGCCGGTTACCGACGCCGGGCTTGAGCACCTGAAGGACATGGCTAGTCTTACTCGGCTGTTCCTCGGTCAGTCCAAGGTTAAGGGCGCTGGGCTGGCCCATTTGAAAGGGCTGGACAAGCTGAACTATCTCTCCCTAAAGGGACTCGATATTCAGGGCGATGCTTTGGTGCACGTGGCGGGACTGAAACAGCTCATGCATCTGTACCTTGACGAAGCCAAGCTGACCGAGGACACGTTGTCTCATCTGGGGAACCCGCCCAAGCTGCGATACCTGTATTTGAACCGGTGCAACATCAACGACGCTGGGCTGGAACACCTGAAGAACGCAAAGAGTCTGTCGCGTTTGGATCTCATGGGAACCCAACTGACCGGATCAGGGTTCGCCAAGCTTGAAGGCCTTTCGTCGCTGAGCCAGATCGCACTGCAACAGGCGAAGGTTACCGACGAAGGGATGAAGGGACTTGGTCGCATTAGTTCATTGAACACGCTGACGCTCGGCCAGACCAAGCTGACCGACGAAGGATTGGCGCACCTGGGTGGGCTGAAGAGACTGCGGTCGATTGATATCACCGAGACTGCCGTGACCGGCACGGGCTTCGCGTCCTGGAAAGAGATGGACAGCTTGAGTCAACTGACTGCGCGAGCAACCAAGCTGAATGATGCCGGGTTGGAAGCAATGGTGGGTTTGACGGGACTGCAGCACCTGAACCTGGATGACACTCCACTGACGGGCACCGGTTTCGCGAAATGGACCACCTCGCATTCTCCCACATATTTGCAACTCCGATCGACGAAGGTGGACGACGCCGGTTTGGAGGCCATGGCGGGTTTGACCTCGCTCTACAATTTGAACTTGGACAACGCGCCGCTGACCGGTACTGGCTTTGCGAAGTGGAAGAAGATGGAGAAACTTCGGCAACTGTCGCTGAATTCGACCAAGCTGAACGACGCTGGCTTGGAGGCGATGACAGGCTTCGCCGAGTTGCAGACATTGAACTTGGACAAGACTCAGGTCACCGGCACTGGGTTCGCGAAGTGGCCAAAGATGGAGAGCCTCAGACAGTTGATGCTTCGATCAACCAAGGTGGACGACGCCGGTTTGGAGGCCATGAAGAGCTTCACCACGGTGCAGTACG
>CAZUAH010000237.1:0-20482 GCA_964617665.1 uncultured Pirellulaceae bacterium | reverse complement strand
TTGATCCGTCGTTGGGCTGAGCTTCCGAATGATCTCCTCCACTGCCCGTGCAGCGCGATCGGTTTGCTCGATGCTCGAGTTTTCCGGCAACCATACGTCCACCACGAACTGGTCCCGTTCGTTCTGTGGAAAGAACTCCGTTCCGATCGGCAATTGCAGCGTCAGCACCAGCAGTCCGATCGCTGCGGCAACCGTCACAAATTTGTGCTTCAGAGCCACCCCGGCGAGCCATCCGTAAGTGCGAAAGATGATGCCGCCGGACGTTAACGAGGTGCCTTCCATGGGGCGTCGCTTTCGCCTCCTGCGAACCTGGTAGGCGATCCACTGAGCAAGCCTGGGCAGCGGCGCTGACGGCCTCGCTGGGTCCTTCGGCGGGCGAATGAAAGTGGCGGCCAGAATCACACAGAAGGTCATCGCCAGCAACCAACTCACCGCCAGCATGACGGACAACGTCACCGGCAGGCTGTAGATGAATTCGCGTTTACCGCCTTCGATGGCGATCAGCATCGGTACGAAGGCTGCGATGGTTGTCAGCGTCCCGTTCAGCATGGGTGCTGCCAGCATCTTGGCGCCGGCAACCGTCGCTTCGACCGGTTCCATGCCGGCCACCTGGTTCGTCCGCGACTGGTCGCAGACCTGCACGGCGTTGTCGACCAGTAGCCCCAAGGCAATGATCATCGACGCAAGTGACATTTGCTCCAACTGGACGTCGAACAACGTAATGATGGCGATTGAAGCCAGCACGACGAACGGAATGTTGGCGGCCATCACTGCAGCCGTGCGAAATCCCACAACGAGATACACCACGAAGACGACGATCAGAATCGCTTCGACCACGTTCGCCACCACGCCTTGGATACGGGCATTCACGCTTTCCGATTGGTCGGATACTGGCGTTACGCCCAGATCGGGTGGAATCTTCTGTTCCACGTTTTGCAGTTCATCGACTCGGGTTTTCGCCGACGCGCAAATGTCAATGATATTCGCGCCGGACTTCATGGTTGCCGAGACGATGACGCAAGGTTGCGAGAGTTCCATATCGCCGTATCGGCAGATCATCCGCAGCGGATCCTGATACGCTCGCCGAACCTTCAAGCCCAGGTCCTCCAAGTAGACCTGGTTGTGGCTGTCCTCGGAACGTGTCAGTCCGGCGACGATCGAGTTGATTTCGTCAACGGCATCCAGTTCGCCGCCGGGCTGGACGAAGAACCGCCCGTCGTCCGTGTCGATAGATCCGCCGGATTCGATGATATTACGCGACGCAGCCAAAGTCCGCAGCTGTGCGGAGGTGAGACTAAGCTGCGACCACGCGCCGGCGTCGGTTTCGATGTAAATCGCTTCTTCTCGGACTCCAAAACGCTGAATCTTGGCCACGCCCGGAAGCAGCCGCAGAGCGTCGCGGACTCGGTCCGAGAAGATGTCCAACTCGCGATGGGAATAGGCATGTCGCGGGTCGATTTCGCTCTGACCGGGTAGCGGCCGCTGATAGACGGCAAACAGGATGACGCTTGTGTCGCCAAAATCATCGTTGACGATAGGCGTGATATGAGGCTCGGGCATTTCGACGGTTTTCGCGCGCGCCCGCACTTTGTCCCACACTTGGTCCACCAATGATGGCGACAGCGATTCGTCCAGATCGACAAAGATCGTGGACTGGCCATTGATCGATGTTGATCGCAACACGTCGACCTCTTCAATTCCGTCCAGCACTTCTTCCAATGGATCCGTGATCAGTTGCTCGACCTTCTCGGCCGACGCACCTGGCCAGCGAGTCGTCACAACGCAAGTCATGATGGTGAATTCGGGGTCCTCCCGTCGCGGCATCGTAAAGAACGAGATCACACCCCAGATGACCAATAACGTGACGACGGTGACGACGATCGTCTTGTGGCGAATCGCGAAATCTGGCAGCCGGCTCATTGGGCGTCCTCCATTCGGTCGACCACAGCAACCGCTTCGCCGTCGGCCAGAAAATGGACACCTTCGACAATCAGGCGAACTCCGTCGGCGAAGCCTCCACTGCCGATCGGCTCGATTCGTCGCAAGACCTCTTCACCGCCATCGGAATAGGCCGTACCGGCCAGTCGTACTTCCACGCGTCGAGCATGAAACTGCCCAGGCTCCGCCTCGTCCACCACGAAGATGAACGTCCGACCCGACTCGTGCCGAATCGCTTTCACGGGGACGTAGTAACCGGACGCCGCATCGCCGTTTGGCAATTTGACGCTCACCAAATCACCCGGGCGCAACAGCCAGCCGGATCGGTCAAGTAGGATCCGGTCACCGTTCCACGAATCCGCATCACCGTCGTCGACAGTGATTTTCCCGGCCACCATGTCACGAGTCGGATCGAGCGTATGGCCATCGTTGGCAGTGACCGGCACAAAGTTCCAGTTGCCGAGAAAGGGGATGGTAAGATCACTGGGTGTCACACGAACTTTCGTGACGTTCAGTACACGAGATGCGTGCGCCGGAACATTGCCGATGTGGCGGTTCGTAACTTTCCAGAGAAAGGCTCCGTCGGAATCGTGCCGGATTGCGCTCGCCTCGACCATCAGGGCGACTCCGCCACCGACAATCGGTTCGACGTCGAGCGGCCAGATATCTCTGGTGCGAGCCAGTCGCTGGGTGTCCAATTCGGGCGTGACGGGCGGTTGAACCTTCTGGTTTCGGACCAGCAGGGTGACGGTGAATGTCCGCGTTTCCGCGTCGGCCACGGGATCGGTGCTGTAGACGAATCCCGCCAATGGAATCGGCTGCTGGTCGGTGTCGGTGCCGATCAGGCGAACCGCATCGCCGTATCGGAACTTGCGAGACATCGTAGCCGACAGTTCCAGCTCGACCTTCATTGGGTCCATCATTTGAATTGTCAACGCCGGCTCGCCGACCGCGACATAGCTGCCGGGTACGACGTGAACCTCAGCCACTTGGCCGCGGAATGAAGAATAGAGAGTTGCATCCCGGCGGTCTCTTTTGGCCTCGGCCAACTGCAACTTCGCCTGTTCGACCTGCGCACCTACCGCGCAAAGCTCCGCTTGCTTGGCGGCAAGCTCTGCTTGCAGAGTCGCTACGTTGGCTGTCGCCGTTTCGAGATTCGTACGCGTACGATCGAACTCGCCTTGCGAGATTGCGTTTCTGGATACGAGGCCGCTTTCCCGTTCAAATTCAAGCTTGGCCAACTTCTCTTCCACCTCGGCAGCGACGATCCGCGCGGGAATCCCTTGTTCGATCTCAACTCGAATCGCTTCCATCTGGCGATTCGCCACGTCCACGGCTGCCTGCGCTGACTCGGCGGCAATTCGATAACGTTCGTCATCGACGCGAGCGAGTACCGTGCCCTCGGCGAGCACCTTTTTGCCCGATTGATCGAGGATTCGGCCTTCAATGTGCGCACTCGGTTCAAGCACCTGGATTACGCGTCCAGCCACCTCGAAGCCAACCTGCTCCGTCTTCCACGAGCCAACCGAGCCGGTCATCGTATGACCGTGCTCTGGGTGCTGTTGCTCCAAATGGAGGACCGAAACTGGCCGCGGCGCCTTGGTTTGTGGTGATTGGTCACTGGATGGGCCGCATCCAGCGATTAGAATTACTGCAATCCCCGTAAGGACTTGCATTGTTGCCTTCATGGAATGAGAGCCCCTTTTCGTGCTGTTTTGGCTGTCGGCACGAGACGAAGCGGTAGGATTTCGGCCTTGCTTCGTATTGCGGAAATGTAAACTACACCGTACAGTTTACATATCGGCCGAAAAAAGTAAACCCCAGAGTGTAATTCTCCAAGATGGCGAAAGACGAATCCCGCACGCGTCTAACGGACCGGAAACGAGCCGCAATCCTGGAGGCAGCGGCTAACGAATTCCGCTCCCGCGGTTTTGACAATACGAGTATGGACGTAATTGCGGCCGCAGCAGATGTTTCCAAGCGAACGGTTTACAATCATTTCCCCAGCAAGGAGGGCCTATTCGCGGCGATCGTGGACCTGTTGATGTCGCGTTGTGACGTCGTTTCCGATCATCCGTATACCCCAAGCGAAACTCTGGAGCAGCAGCTTACGTACAATGCGCGATCGGCGATGGCGTTGTTCGCTTCAGAGGATTTCCAGAACTTGGCGCGAGTCGTCCTATCACGGTTTCTTCAATCGCCGCACTTGGCGCGTACGATGATGGGCGAGTCAAAGCGTCCGGAAACAGGACTCACGAACTGGCTTCGAGCAGCGCACGAGGCGGGGCGTCTGAAAGTGGAGAATCCGAAGCAGGCTGCGAAACAGTTCGTGGGATTGCTGAACTCGATTGCTTTCTGGCCTCAGATCGTGGGAAGCGAGCCGCCGCTATCGAAACGAGAGCAGGACGCGGTCGTCAAGTCTGCTGTCGCCATGTTCCTTAGTCACTATGCGACGTGAGCGCGTCTGACCTCGGCACGGAGGAATGACGGTCCGTACCAGAGGCACTTCATAAGACACCTGCTTGCTTGATCCACGCCATCGGACTTCGATTCAAGGCAGCGACATTGCAGTGATCTTGCCGATCGACCGGTTGTCCCAAGATCACCGAAGAGCTTCTCGACAAGTTCGTCGACTTTCGCTGGGCTTCTTGAGTCTGCTCTGCACTGCCGCCAGATTGCACGGCCCGAGTCGCGTCTGGCAGCGGAAACCGAAAACCCGGTCTGATGCCGAGCGTCCCAGCCTGCGATGGGAGCGTCGGTGGCACCGGGCAGGATCCATCACAGATATGGACCTGGACAGTCGATTCGGCATAGAATTCCGTAGCTTCAGAACTACAGGCGGGCATTCTGGTTGCTGGCGGCGTACGAAGATGGAGTGGAGTTGGTAATATGTGGATAAGAAATGGTGTCGGAAGGGATCTCGAATGCTAAATCGCCAGAAGACGCTATTGCTGCTCCTTGAGTCAGCCGGTCGCCCAGTCTCTAAGTTGGAACTGACAAAGTGGGCGTTTATCTTGCGCGAGGAACTACCATCCCGGGGTGGTTCCGCCTTTTATGACTTCCTTCCGTACAAGTACGGTCCCTTTTCTTTTTGTCTACACCGGGAAATGGATGCCCTCATTCGTGATGGCTACGTTAAGGACGGAGGGTCCTGGGCTTCGACCGCTTTGGCAGCCGGATTGGTCCGAACATTGCCAAAGGCTGTGAGACGCGACGGACAATGTGTCGTTGAGCGGTTCTTGGACAAGCCTGTAAACCATGTGGTCGACTACGTCTACTCAACGTATCCGCGATTTACCGTCAACAGCGAAAGGCGAAAGATGGCTGAGCGCGTAGTGGCCTCGCCGGCCGTCTACACATCCGGCTATGAGGGACTCTCTGTCGACGCCTTTCTAGATCGTCTCATCCGAAACGGTGTTCAACGCATCATCGACGTCCGAAATAATCCAGTTGCTCGAAGATACGGCTTCCATAAGTCCACGTTGACTCGACTCGGAGTTCGAGTAGGGATTCAGTATGTTCACGTGCCTGAACTCGGTATCCAATCGGCACTTCGGCAGAATCTCTGTTCGCGCGAAGACTACGATGCCCTTTTCGATCGGTACGCGACAGAAACGCTTGCAGGGGAGAGACTCTCAATCCAGTGCGTCGCGGACCTGATGACAGAGAAAGCGAGTGTGCTGATTTGCATGGAAGCCGATCCGCAGTTTTGTCACCGCAGCCGGCTTGCAGAAACGGTTTCGCACGAGACGGGGCTTCCGATTCGGCATTTGGGGTGTGACCGAACATGACAGCTGACCTCGACCGTCTACGGGTGTTGATCACGGTGATGACGTATCCACACCCGAAGGAGAGTCACGACGAGGTTGTTTGCACGGCTGGGGTCACGGAGGCTGGCGAATGGGTCCGCCTATTCCCGATCGACTATCGATATCGACCCAAGCAGCAGCAATTCCACAAATATCAGTGGATCGAACTGGACGTCCTCCCACGTGGCTACAAGACCGATGGCCGCAAGGAAAGCCGAGAGCCAAAACTCGACTCAATTCAGTTGAAAGGTGAACCCCTCCCGACCGCAAACAAATGGCAGGCACGGAGGGAAATCATCGATCGGCTTCCACATCATACTGTCCAACAGTTGATACAGCTCCACCAAAAAGAGCAGGTCTCTCTTGGGGTGGTCCGTCCCAAGCGGGTTATTGACCTAGAAATCACCCCAACAGAGCGTGATTGGAAACCGAAGTACCAGCAGATATTCAACCAGTTGCGGCTCTTCGGAAAACCGCCTCGTCCGTTGAGAAAGATACCGTTCGAGTTTCGTTATGTGTTCGAATGCGAAGATGACGACAAGCCTCGCCGGGCGTTGATCACCGACTGGGAGCTGGGCGTCCTCTACCTTGGAGAAGAGGCACGTCTCGGGGCCGAAGAGGCGGCGGCCGAAAGCGTCAAGAACAAATTCTTGGGTGAGATCTGTCGACAAGACAAGGACACGCGATTCTTCATGGGCACCGTGTTTCCACACAATACTTGGATCGTCGTTGGCACGTTCTGGCCACCTCAAATCACGGAACATCAGGGCATGCTTTTCTGACTAATCACCTGTCGCTGACATGGGATTCTCGGGTCGGTCTGATGTGTGCAATTAGGCCCCCGCACTGGCGAGACTGTCGGAATGCCAATTGTGATTCGAGTCGCTCCTGGTGGGATAGCGGATTCGTCGAGTGGGGCCGCTTCAAGACAGCGCCCATTGCCAGTGCTGGTGAACATTCCATCGCAATTGTATGCGAGGTTGGGAAGGCTATGATAGAATCTCAAGTGACGAGGCGCCGTTTTCGGCGATTCGTCACGGCTTGAGATCAATCAAGAAAGACATGACGGGAGGTGATTCCGATGAGGGCAGGAGTATCGGTTCTGAAATCTGTCTTCGTGTTGTCAATCGTCTTGGTCGTTGTGTCCACGGCGTTGTCGGCTAACCTGCCTTTGCCGCCCGGCGAGGCTCGGACGCCTGAAACGCGGGCCCTGAGCCAGGAGGATGCGGCGCGGATATTGGAACGAGATTGGCTGTTTCAGGCCATGGGCGAACCTCTGCTGGACAGGTCGGCCCAAGAGATCGGCTGGGCGCGCGAACTGGCCGCGCGGCTGTCGGGAGCCGAGCAGGCGCCGGATGTGTCGGCCGAACTGAAGCAATTAGACGCTCTGGAGAAACGCCTGACGGCGATTCGCAACAATCCCACTCCGGTGAAGTCGGCCGATAGGGCAGTCGCAGTGCCGAGTTGGATTTGGTATCCCGAGGGCCAACCGGCTGCGGATGCTCCGGCCGAATCGAGGTACTTTCGCTGCGGATTCAAACTGTCAGCGGACGTCAACGCTGCCGTGTTGCGCGTTGCGGCCGACGATGTGTGCGAGGTTTTCGCCAACGGCACTCGGGTCGGCAGCCATCCGAGTTGGGCTCGGGCTGGAGTATTTCAGGTCGGGCCATTGCTGAAAACCGGCGACAATCTGCTGGCCATTCGAGCCGAAAACAGGCCGGCTCCACACGCGAATCCCGCCGGGATGATCGCTCGCCTGGCTGTGACCCAGGCCGATGGAAAGCAGATGGTCCTGGCTTCCGACACCTCCTGGCTCGCGGAGAAGCAGCTATGTCCGCAGTGGGAACAGGTCGCTTTTGACGATTCGAAGTGGAAACCGGCAATAGTGGCCGCGCCGTTTGGTGGCGGCCCGTGGGGGAAGATCCCCGGTGTGGACAAGGCAGATGTGCAAGACGATCCAGTTGCTGCATATGCGCACGCGGATCCGGCCGCCAGGGAACTGTACTTCTCCATACGGCGAGTGAAACGCGACATTCTGTTCAAGAACCCCGTATTGAACTTCACAAAGCTGCTGTTCATCGACCAGCCGCTGCCGCAAGGTCCCGAGTCACGGCACGAAGCCATTCATCGCATGGGCATCATGGCCATGCCCGGCGGCCGGCTGTTGGTGCTCGACGGACTCGACCCGAGCGGGCGGCTTCGTCAATTGGCGCCCGAAGGGAAACCTGGCAGTTT
The DNA here is from genome assembly GCA_964617665.1 of uncultured Pirellulaceae bacterium. GTDB lineage: Bacteria > Planctomycetota > Planctomycetia > Pirellulales > Pirellulaceae > JADHUC01. The sequence goes on along the minus strand of CAZUAH010000237.1, from coordinate 12,500 downwards.
CTGGCGACCTGACCTGTCGTTCGATGCGACGAAGGTGCTCTTCTGCTACAAGCCTCATGACGAGCAGAGCTTTCATTTGTATGAGATGAACTATGATGGTACCGGTTTACGGCAGCTTACCGACAGCGACTACGACGACACCGACCCGCTTTACCTGCCCGACGGTCACATTCTCTTCACTACCACTCGCGGCAACTCGTATGTGCGCTGCGGGCCGTTCATCTACTCGTACATCCTGGCCCGCTGTGACGCCGACGGCAGCAACGTCTACTTGATCAGCTACAACGGCGAGCCGGACTTTGTGCCCGGACTGCTGAACGACGGCCGTGTGATCTACTCGCGCTGGGAATACACGGACAAGCCGCTTTGGCGTCTGCAGAAGCTGTGGACGACCAACCAAGACGGCACGGGCACGGCGCACTTCTGGGGTAACCAGTCGGTCTGGCCCGACCATCTTTCCGAACCGCGGCCGATTCCCGGTAGCCGCCGGGTGATGTTTTCTGGTGTGGGGCATCACGACTGGTGGTCCGGTTCGATCGGAATCATCGACCCGGACAAAGGCCGCGATTTTCCACACGGTTTGACCAAAGTGACCGCCGATTTGCGCTGGCCGGAAGTCAGTGACCCACCGCAAGACACACCCGAAGCGGACGACTACCATGCCTCGGGCCGCTTCACCGGCTACAAGACGGCCTATCCGCTATCCGAAGAGGATTTCCTCGTATCGGCCCGAGGCGTGGGCGACAAGTTTCGCTTGTACCTGATGGACGTGCACGGCAACCGGGACTTGATCTACGAAGGCGTCTACAATATCTGGCACGCCATTCCCGTGAAGCCGCGGCCGGTGCCGCCGACGCAGCCGAACCGCGTTGCCTGGCCGGGTACGGGCAAGGACCGCAAACCGTCCAAGCCGGGCGTCTTCTTCAGTTCGGACGTGTACCAGGGTGTGCCCGGCCTACCGCGAGGGACGGTCAAGTACCTGCGGGTCTTCCAGCAGGACTACAAGACGTATTCGACTTGGAACAAGACGTATCGCCACTCGGGCCCATCGGTGTCGATCATCCAGGAGGAGGCCGTCAAACGTATCCTCTCCGAAGTGCCGGTCGAAGCCGACGGTTCTGTGCACTTCACGGCCCCAGCGGGACGCTCAGTGTTCTTTCAGCTCTTGGACGAGAATCGCCGCTGCCTGCAAACGATGCGCAGTTTCACGGGGCTGATGCCCAGCGAGGAGCGAGGTTGTGTGGGGTGTCACGAAATGCATAGCACCGTGCCTCCGCCGCAAAGCGGTTTGGCCCTGGGACGCCCGCCGATCGAGCCTTCGCCGCCGACATGGGGAACTGAGAGCATCAGCTACGAGCGTTTTGCCCAGCCTGTGCTGAACACCTACTGCGTGAAGTGCCATGCCGGCACAAAGGATGCCTCGGAAGAGCCAAACCTCGTTTTGCGGCCCGGACACAGCGTATTCAAGGAGCCCTATCTGACGTTGGTGGGCTCGGCCGGCTGGGGAAATCCGATTCCCGGCGGGCGGCCCGGCTACGGCATAGCAGGGGCAATTCCAGTGGAGGCCAACTACGGGCAAAACGATCCCGAAGCCCTAACCACGTTGCAGCCGATGCAATACCTTTCCTACAAGAGTCATTTGGTCGACTTGGCCGCCAGTGGCAAGCACTACGACGTGAAGGTAGATTCGGAGAGCTTGCGTCGGCTGATGGCTTGGGTGGACGCCTGCTGCCCGTTCATGGGCGACGAGGAACTCCGCGCACAAGGCGACCCAGACTTCCCCGGAATCGAACGTCTGCCAATCCGTCCCCGCGTCGCCACTGCTCCGGTTATCGAACGACCGTGACGGGGTCGTTCGCCGCACTACGACGTCTGGCTGGAGTACCTCCTCCAGGCGTCTTCAGAACATGCGTTTGCGAATACTCGCCGCTGTCTTGCTCTCCGTGTTGGCGCCGACAGGCAACCAAGGTAACGTGAGTCGGAATGTGGCTCTTCTCGGCCAGAAAACGATACGTAAATAGGAAACTCTGGATGCATTACCACAAGAACTTCAAAGTAGGCGGGCTTCGACTAGCTAGTCTCGTTTGCTGCCTGACGTACTCGTTTTGCATTAGCGGTGCATCCCCAGACGCTGACCGATCCGACGAAGCGCGGCGCATACTCGCCGAGACCGGCGTACAAGGCGGGGTGATCGTTCACCTGGGCTGCGGCGACGGTCGGTTGACCGCAGAACTAAGGGCCAACGACCGTTGTCTCGTGCATGGGCTGGACGTCGACATACAGAGCATCGAGCGCGCCCGCGAGAATATCCTGGCAATGGGCCGGTACGGTGGCGTGTCGGTGGCCGCGTTCGACGGAACAAGTCTTCCTTATGCGGACAATGTCGTCAATCTGCTCGTGGCTGAGCATCTTGGTAAGGTCGGTGTGAGCGAGGTCATGCGCGTACTCGTGCCGGACGGTATTGCCTATATCAATACGGGCGGCGTTTGGAGGAAGACGCTCAAACCCAGGCCGGCGGAGATGGGGCAATGGTCGCATCACTTGCACGGGGCGGACGGCAACCCCGTTACGTCGGACCGGCTTGTGGGGCCTCCGCGACAGTTGCAGTGGATGGTTGGGCCCAAGTGGCAGCGTGCCCACGACACGGATGCCAACGTGAATGCCCTGGTCAGTGCAGGCGGTCGCGTCTTTTACATGGTCGACGAGGCACCGATCGGTTTGCCGGGTGCCAACGGGCTTCCTGACAAATGGATGCTGGCCGCGCGAGATGCGTTCAACGGCGTGTTGCTCTGGAAGGTGCCCGTCGAGAAGTGGGGTTGGCGCGAGTACAAGGACACCCATTACCGGACTCGGCATGACGTGATTCCCGTGAACGTGCATCGGCGCGTTGTTGCTACCGCCGAGTGTGTCTATGCGACGCTGGGTATCGGGGCTCCCGTCAGCAGGCTCGATGCCGCTAACGGTCAGGTCCAGCACGTGTATGCTGGCACGCAGGGGACGCGCGAGATTCTGTTCGACCGTGGCAAACTTCTCCTGAGCGTGCCGGGAGAGAATGGGCTCCGGCTGGTCGTGGTTGATGCCGTGACTGGCAAAGTCACTTGGCAGACGACCCATGAGTATGCCGGGACGGCCAAGGAGACCGGACGCCTAAAGGTGGAGAAGCAAGCGGTCCTGAACACGGCAGCCGACGGCGAATCGGTCTGCTTTGTGGACGGAACCGAGATCGTCTGTTTGGACCGAATCACCGGCGGCGTCCGTTGGCACGCGAAACCTGCGGCCAAGGGGCCTGAGCTGTGGGCCGGTACGTTGATCATCAACAACGACGTCGTACTGTACGCCGAACATGGACTGCTGACAGCGCTCTCTGTCAAAGACGGCTCCGAGTTGTGGACGCGAGATGCCAAACAGCCGGGCGGTCTCTGGTTCTCCTGGAAAGACGTCTACGTTATTGACGATCTGGTGTGGACTTGGGGACCGCAGCTCGGAGGACGCAGAGGGCCTCTCTCCGAGGCGCACGGCCACGACTTAAGGACGGGGGAAGTGAAGAAACGCGTGCCGCTGGGGCACATTTTCAAAGTCGACCATCATCATCGGTGCTATCGGAACCGGGCCACGCCGCGATTCATCATCGCCAGCCGACGTGGCGCGGAATTCGTCGACCTCGCAGGCGGCTCCCACTCGGTGAACAATTGGGTCCGTGGGATTTGTCACCTGGGCATGATGCCAGCCAACGGCCTACTGTACGCCCCGCCGGAGCCCTGCAAATGCTACTGGTACGAGCGAGTGAGCGATTTCTGTGCGTTGGCGTCGGGACCGGTTCCGGCGTCGCGCGATGCCGAAGTCGACGGGCCTTTGCGGTTGCTGCCCGGCCCTGCCCGAAGCCACACGGGCGGTACTCCTGCCGGACCAGACGATTGGAGCACGTTCCGGGCCGACCCAGCACGATCTGGTTCAACAAAGTCGCGTTTGCCAAGCCAACTGGAGCCGACATGGGAAGCAGCAATCTCCGGCAGGTCTAGCGCGCCGATCGCTGTCGCGAATCAGGTATTTGTGGCTGGCATTGACACGCACACAATCCATGCGCTCGACGCCGTCTCCGGTGCGGAACTCTGGCATCATGTGACAGGCGGACGCGTCGATTCGCCACCTACCTACGTCAAAGGCAAACTGGTTGTCGGATCGGCCGATGGCTGGGTCACGTGTCTCCGGGCACGTGATGGGGTCCCCGTCTGGCGTTTTCGTGCCGCACCGCGTGAGCGGTTGGTCGGCGCCTACAGTCAACTGGAATCTGCGTGGCCCGTCCATGGCAGCGTCCTGGTGCTGGACGACATCGTCTACTTCGCCGCCGGCCGCTCGTCCTATCTGGACGGAGGCATTCATCTCTATGGCGTCGATCTCGCCTCAGGGCAACAATGCTACCATGCTAAGCTTCAAGGACCCGATGTGGATCTGAACAACGAGGCTTGGTTCGACGGATACAACGATTCCGGCGGCAGGGGGGCGTTGGCCGATATTCTCCAGACTAGCGGTCCACTGATCTGCATGCGCAACCGGGCCTTCGATCAGGAACTCCAGATTCACGAAGAGGCGGCCCCCCCGCATCTGCAGCCGATGGGCGGCTTCCTGGACGGCACATACTTCAAACGCTACTTCTGGTTCTACGGCACGCCTATGAGCCGGCCCGTCTACGCCGCGATGGCGAGACCTCAGATCACCAACGAGCAAATGTCCATAGCGCTGGCACAGCTTCTGGTCCGGGACGAAGGGGCTTTGTACGGCATGCGCATGTTCGACTCCATGAAGCTACTGAACGCCGACAACTATTTCGTGCCGGGCAAAGAGGGATACCTCCTTTTCAAAATCGCGCCCGGGCACGGCGAGCCGATGTGGTCAACGCGCGTGCCCATTCGCGTCACTGCCATGGCGGTTACCCCCGGCCGGTTGGTCATTGCCGGGTCGCCGGATATCGTCGATCCGGCCGATCCCCTGGCCGCCTTCGAGGCCCGCAAAGGCGGTCGCTTGCGGGTGGTTTCGACGACTGATGGCAGCACACTGGAAAAGCACCAATTCTCCTCGCCGCCGGTGTTCAACGGGCTGGCCGTCGCGCGAGGACGTGTGTTCGTCTCGACGGATTCTGGAGAGCTCCTCTGCTTTTCTGCTGCGGGAGAGTAGCGATGATCGGTTTCTTACGAGTGAGCGATGTCTTTTGGGTGAGATTCTCGAAATGACTGCGGCGACGGTCGACATGGTACAATGGTCTGTGCGTCAGTGTGCCAATACACTCGGGAATCGCCGCACGATGAGACTACACAAGATCTTTCTCGCGGTCGCTTTAGGGTCCTCGCTCTTCGGTTGTGACTCAGGTAGTGAAGAGCTGGCCAATGAGCGGGACCAAGAGAAGGCGTCAACAGTCGCTGCCTCGTCGCCTTCGACAGTGACGTCCTTCGATAATCTGGACCTGACGGCATCAACACCAAACGCGAACGCTGGAATAGCATTGATACACTGGTTAGCTGGCCTGCCGATTGATGGCCAGATCGCAAACTCCAGATATGACGTGGTTGCTGCCGTCGTTGAAAAAGTTGCTGACGAACACTGCACAAACGCCAATCCTCCTGTCGTTACGCTCGATGTCCGTGAGGTACTTCGCGGCGATACGAAAGCGAACCATCGGCGCGGGATATGGGCGCCGTTTCCTCATGACGTCGACTATGGGACCCTGGAAGACAATCCCATTTATCAGAATTGGGCAAAAAAGCCGCTGGCCGGCCCCGAGCCTGGCGCACGAATGATCTTACTGGGACAATTCCTCGAAGAGGATGGCCACAAGTCTTTCTGGATTTCGCCGATAGGACGGTTTGAGTTGTCGAAGGAGAATCGCGAACTGGCGATGGCTGGAATCAAGCGAGGCGAACAGTTGCGCCGCGAACGGGAAGAGAAACTGGCGTTGGAGAAGCAACTGTACGAAAAGAAGATGAAGGCTTGGCGTGCGGAGTCTACGTCCGCGGAGATTGAGCAGTTTACCATTGCGGCCGACTTCATCGGCATTGGGACAGTTTCATCCGGGCCGGGAATCCACGGGAACATGGACGTGCACGATTACGATTTTCGAGTGAGCAAAATTCTGAAAGGGAAGCAGCAAAGAGAGTACGCGGACGGCTCCTACTCTGTTCGCATCTGGGTGCCTGAGGACATCAGCGAATTGCTTTATGCGCGAGATCGTGCCTATGTACTGTTCTTGTCGGAGAAAGAACTGCATCACGGTGTCTCGGTCTGTACCTACAAAACCATTGAAACGGGTGACGGAATGGTTGAGGCGGACGAAGAAGCTCTCGAAGCAGTGACAGCCGCCCTGAAACGACATTCGCCTCCGCAGTGAGCGACGATTAAAGCAGGGCAGTTTCGATTCAGGACGCGTCAGAATCTTGACAAGCGACAGTCCGTCGCGTACGTTCAGTGGCTGGATGGAGACTGGAACACTCGTCTGTTGTCAAGATTCGATTGAATGCGGTTAAGCAGTAGTTCCGCATTACGGCCTGTTAACAAGACAAGGTCTAACCGTTTCCATTAGCCAAGAACCAAGTCACAACGCCCGATCGACCGTATCAGTCGATCAGAGTAGTTTCTCTAACCAGCACAGGAGCCAAGAGATGGCGCAAGGAAACTTTGATCCGGCCGCAGGTGGTGGTGGCCCACGACCGCAAATTCCTAATCACCTTGTCAAAGCAATTCTGGTGACACTACTCTGTTGCCTTCCTCTCGGCGTTGTCTCGATCATCTTCGCCGCCCAGGTCGACGGAAAGGTCTCCAGTGGCGACATCGCGGGTGCCCAGGACGCCTCGAAGAAGGCCGATATGTTTGCCAATATAGCACTGATAGGCGGACTGGTCTGGATAGTAATCTGCGTCGCGTTCGGGATCCTTGGTGGTCTTGCTGGCGCCTGACGTGGCCACTACGGATCGTCTGTTCCGAGACCGGTGCCTGTACGTTGCCGTTGTCGCAGCAGGCGCTATCGGTGTCGTGGTCCTGTTCCTGTGGAACCCGACAGGCAACGCCTTGTTTCCGAAGTGCATGTTCTTCTCCGCTACCGGACTGCACTGTCCGGGATGCGGTACGCAGCGTGCGTTGCATCATATGATGCAGTTGCGGATTGCTACAGCGTTTCACCATAACGCGTTTGCCATGCTGGCCCTGCCGATCCTGGCAGTGGGCCTGTGGCGATGGACGATGGCGACTTGGTCGCTGCGCGAGCCCCCTGCACGAACACCTCGGGCCAAGTTGATCTGGGGGCTGTTCGTCGCGGTGATGGCCTTTTGGTTTCTCCGCAACCTGCCATATTATCCCTTCACTTTGCTGGCTCCGCCTGCCGTCCCACAGTAGCCCGGATATTTCACGCCCCCAGGGAATTGCGTGACAGACTGTCGTAGCCACGTTCGCCAGAACGTGGGCGCAACTCCAGACGATGTCCCACGTTCTGGCGAACGTGGCTACAGACGGATGAAATGTCCGGGGTAGCCCACCTTCTCTTCCTGCTCGTGACTCAAATCGATGCAATCGGGCGTCTTCTACGCTACAATTCATCTGTATTGCGGTGAGGTGTAGGAACACACGAGCTGATCGATCTGGCCGCGGGGTCCAGTTGAATCCCCGCTCGCGACAGATAGACCGCAGCAGTCATTGGCCCGAATGATGAGGGAATAGGAATGCAGGTCAGATTCTTGCTCCTGGCAAGCTGGGCGTGTGCCGTTCTCCCGGTTTCCGCCGCGTCGGTCGCACAAACGCCCGGTGACAAGCCGCCAGAGGGCTACCACTTGGTAGCCGAAGACAACTGCGGCACGGAAAGCCAGACGCATGTTGTTGCTGGCACGTCTTGGCTCTATCCGGACAGTATGGTCGAGGCACCTCACGAACATCGGGCGATCGTCTTCGACAACCATGCCTGTGTATTCTGGTACCTAAATCCGAATCCCAAGGCTTCGTACAAGGCCGATGTCGTTTACGTCGATAACGGCGGTCGCATACAACGCCTGGAGGCAGACGGCCACGAAATCCACGGACGCATGGAGCTGCCGCTCAAGCGTCCTCGCCGCTTTCTGTTTGACGTTCCCAAAGGTGCCTACGCGGATGGAAAGAAGCTCGAGCTGAAGTTCATCAAAGAAGCCGGTGCCAACGCGATCGTCTCCTACGTTCGCATCTGGTCGACCGACGAGAAACCGCTGGGGGCTCCGACGCCCGAACAACGAGCCGCTCACCGACCGCCTGCCCCGCCACCACCAAGGCAGCCGAAACCGCTGTGGACAGTTTCGAATCCTATCGAAGCGGACTGGATCGTTCAGGACGACCTTGTGTGCCATCCGCGCGGCGATGGCTGGGAAGAACCGGCCGAGGTGGTTCGCAGCCGTGTTGTGGCGGCTGTGGACAAGCACTACAAGCGTGGACTAGCGATTGCGGCCAACATGCGCGGTCTTGGGGTTGACGGTCTCGAAGCAGATGTCAAACCGCTGGCCGAAGCGACTCATCGCGTCGACGCCGTTACAACCGACGGCCTCTTTGCCCCCGAAGCTTGGCTATTCATCTACTTGGACGTCCGCCGAGCCGTTCGCCGACTGGCGTTGTCCCATCCGCGGTTGCACGAGAACGGCGGCTTGTTGTTTGTCCGTCGCCATCACCCTCATGCCAATCATCAATGCTCCCGCCGCCGATCTCGCTACTGCAAATTGGGCGGTGAGATCTGTATTCTGAAAGACATCCATGCCGAGGCGAGCGATTCGGTCGTTTCGCTGACGCGCGGGAAGTTCCCAGAGGGTCTTTTCGGCCGGCCGGTAGTCTCCTTCGACGCTCAGCGGATTGTATTCGGTTTTGCGGCAGCTGACGTCAAGGATCTTGTCGAAGGCCCTTGTGAAACACTGGGCGGAACGGACTCGATCGGTAATGGTACATTCTTCCAGATTTGGGAGATGACGCTGGACGGTAGTGTGCCACCACGACAAATCACCCGAGGGACAACCAGACGCGAGGAGAGTGCCGACCCGATTTATCTACCGGACGGACGCATCGCGTTTATGTCGCCGCGAGCCGGAGGCATGGTCCAGTGTGGTGACTGGGCCTGGGCGGATTGTATGTTCAGCGTCAACGCAGATGGATCCGACCTTCGCCAAATCACGCGTGCCAAAGAGGGCGAATGGGATCCCAGCCTGATAGACGATGGATCGATCATGTTTACCCGCTGGGAATACGTGATGCGATTCTGGCGGCCGACGCAACTGATCTGGAGCGTCCGGCCCGACGGTACGTATCCGCGTGTGGTCAGCGGCTACTTGACGGGCGAGCGGAACTACGCCCGATGCCGCCAGATTCCCGGTACCAGCAAGGTCGTCTGCGTGGAATCACACCATCACAACGACGGCAGCGGCAACATCTTGATCGTCGATATGAGTCACGGCCGCGACACAGCGACGGGCGAAAGGCATCTAGTGACGGGCGCTTGTGATTGCCCCTATCCGATCGACGAAAACTACTTCCTAATCTCTTACGACCCGCAGGGGACGGGAGCAAGTGATCGACGAACGGCCGGGCGCGTCGGAATCTACCTGGCCGACACCCACGGCGGAGCCGAGTTGATTTACCGTGACAAGGAACTGTCGGCCATGTACCCGACGCTGATCCGTCCACGTCGACGGCCGCCCGTTGTTCCCGAGGTGCAGACCATACAAGAACAACCGTCAGGCGAGTTCGTCCTCCAAGACGTACATGCAGGTTTGCCGGAATCGATGCGTGGAGAGGCCCGATACCTCCGCGTGGTCGAGGCTCACGAGCGTCACGTCCACACGTCACCCTGCAACATCTGGGTCGGCATGGGCGGCTTCGAGACGAAAACTGTACTGGGCTGTGTGCCGATCGAGCCGGACGGGTCGGCCCATTTCCGCGTGCCGGCCGACCGAGCCGTCTTCTTCTCCGTTCTGGACAAAGAACACAGAGCTCTGCATACGATGCGCATGACCACGTATGTTAAACCGGGCGAGAAGACCGGGTGCGTCGGCTGCCACGAGCCCATGCCCACCGCTCCTCTGGCCAGTGCGAAACCGGCGGCCTTGCTGCGCGAGCCATCCATCCTCGAACCGCCGCCATGGGGCGTGGCTTCGCTCGGGTTTCCGAAACACATTCAGCCTATCCTGGACCGGCACTGCGTAGCATGCCACGACGGCACGGAAGGCGAAGACAAGTCGTTTGATCTGCAAGCCGGTTCCCAGGAACCGGAGGTTTTTGTGCCCAATCTGTGGACCGTTTACGAGAACGGGTATCGAAAGCATTACACTTACCCCGCCTACTGGAATCTACTTCCTCACGTATCAACCGCGGACATCCACCAGTATCACACGCCGCCCGGCTCCTGGGGTTCGCGAGTAAGCCCACTTGTGAAACTGCTGGACGACGGCCATGAAAACGTCCAACTCAGCGAGGCCGAGTGGCGGGCACTCTGCACCTGGATCGATTGCAACGTGCCCTACCTGGATGATTATCGCAAATTCGCTGTCGACCCGGAGATTCGTCTTGCAGCCGAGACCGACGATTCACCATAACCATCGAACCGTTGGATCGACGGCTGTCCCATCGGTCGGTAGAATCGAAGAGTTAGATTCTCACGTATGTTTGTCGGCATACGGTTCCGTTTCTCACCAGTGCCAGTAACTGGCACCCAGCCGCCCAGGGGTCCTCATGACGGACTATCTCTTTGCGTCGGATAACGATCCCGCTACTTCCGGCGAAAACCCGTATCAGTCGCCGGAGGTTGTGTCAAAGCCGAGCAATGCCGGTGGTTGGGATTCCAGTTTGAACAGCGCCGCCGACATGCTCCGGAAGACGAAACCATGGGTGCGGTTCATGAGTGTGATAATGTTTATCGCTAGCGCATTTATGGCCCTTGGCGGCGCGTTCATGATGGCAGCGGGGGCGGCTGGCGCGCCGGGAATGTACGGTGCGTTCGTGGGAGTCGTTTACGTTGTGATGGCGGTCCTTTACATCATCCCTGCGGTCTTCCTGTGGAGGTACGCCGACCGGATTGGGAGTTTCCTGCTACAGAGAACTCCCGCCGCTCTGACACACGCCCTTGAGGCACAAAAGTCGTTCTGGAAGTTCGTCGGCATCCTCACGTTGATCGTCATCTGTCTCTATGCGCTCATGGCCATCTTCGCCGTCTTTAGTGCGATAGCCCTGTCGATGTGACGGTGTGTGCTGAATAGTCTGGGGAACCCATTTGTTGGCGCAATTCACGCTGTCAAATTCAAGGATGCAGGATTCTCGATGTTCGCAGTTGACATGGACGACAAAACCGATTAATGGTATTGGCGTACCCAAATGCAGGAGGCGGGTTTCGGATTGAGTCTCGATCAGAGCCGTTGAGAGGACGAGCCAATGACATCGCAACGATCCTCGCTACGAGTTTTCCTTGCTGCGGCGTTTGTTGCCGCCAGCTTCGCTGGCTGCGGTTCAGGGACCGTCGCGCCGGGTGTGACTGCTTCCCAGGACGGCGAAAACGTCACGATTGAGAGTGTCGGGGGCAAGGTGGAGTTGACCACGGGCAGCATGAGCGTCGAGATTCCCGATGGATTCCCAGACGATATGCCCCTCTATCCTGGTGCGACTGTCAAAGTCGCATCCGAATCGGCTGGGATGATTCTGGTGAGCCTTGAAACTGCCGATTCTTCGAAACAGGTCTGGGACTACTACAAAAAGGAACTCGGTGACAAGGGATGGCAGATCCTGAGCACATTGAATGCTCCCGAAGGTGGGCAGATCAGCGTGAAGAAAGATAGCCAAGTGTGTACCGTCACAATAGCTACAGTCAAGAAGTCGGGCGGCGCCACGGCCACGATCATGGTTAGTCCACAGCCGAAGCCTTAGGCCATCACCGTTCATCGGCCATCCGTACTTGGCCACGTGGTTGATCACACTGCATACGAATCTGTCGAATTGAAGCATCCCGCGTTGCACGCTCCCAATGGCTGGAGGAAGTTAATCGCCGATCGGCCGACCTATGAGTAGCCAAGTTGTCTTGATTACCGGCGCATCGGGTTTTCTTGGTTCAGCAACGACGGTTGACCTTGTTCGCAATCATAAGGTCATCGCGCTGGATCGTCGCAAGCCTTCCCGCGCTCTGATGGATGCGGCACCGGATGCCGTCTGGTGGCAGACAGACATTGCGGATGCCTCTGCCATGGACTCGGTGTTCGCACGCATGAAGCAAACGCTCGGTCGGATCGACTTCGTCGTTCACTTTGCGGCGTTCTACCACTTTGGTACAACTTGGCACCGCGACTACGAGCGAACCAATGTTCGAGGGACGGAAAACGTGCTTCGATTGGCGATGGAATACGGCGCGAATCGCGTGATCTTTGCCAGTAGCCTCGCAGCCTTGCAGCCGCCACCAACCGGCGAGAGACTCACAGAGAAGACAGTTGCGACAGGATACATTCCGTACGCGGAATCAAAGTCCATCGGCG
>CAZUAH010000236.1:0-20501 GCA_964617665.1 uncultured Pirellulaceae bacterium | reverse complement strand
GGGACGCCTCTGACCAGCCAGCAGCGCTGTTCCGCATCCTGACCTGCGGCTGTTGCGATGAGCGAGGAGAGTATCAGTAGTGAAGACATCATATGTTGGATTGGCATGGTGCGGTGATTCTCTGGGTGAATTAGGAGTAAACGGTGTTTGGTCGGGACAGTGCTTTGTGATCGCTTGATCTCAGGGTGGCCGGGGTTGGAAGGCGAAGCCCGAAACCCCGGGGCTTCCCTCGCTGTCGCTCAGTCCAGCCCCGGCCACCCAACCCGAATTCTTCGGCTTGACAAAGCACTAGCCGCTCATCGGCCCTGATGCACGCTCTGGTTGACAATCCCAGCGAGATGAACTGATCCTTTTGAGCCTCAAGATGGCGACTCATTCGGGACGCTTGCCCGTCCGTGCTTCCCCGGTCATGGGCACAAAAGCGACGGGGGCTATGTTCAACTCGCGAACCGTCCCATCCTTCTGTTTCTCGATGACGATCAAGTTCTGGGAGAACCTCGCACCCACGGGGAGTACTAGTCGGCCGCCAGGGGCAAGCTGCTCGATAAGTGGTTTCGGTATGTGCTCGGGAGCCGCCGCCAGGATGATCAAGTCGAACGGCGCGTGTTCGGGCCATCCGCGATAGCCGTCGCCGATGCGGACTTCTACGTTCTTATAGCCCAGATCGGCTAGACGCTTCTTTGCGTCCTTGCCGAGCGATTCAACGATCTCGATGCTGTAGACCTTCTTGCACAATTCGGCCAACACGGCCGCTTGATATCCTGAGCCGGTTCCAACGTCCAATGCGACCGAGTCCGGCTTCGTTTTCGCCAATTCCGTCATCAGCGCCACGATGTACGGTTGCGAGATGGTCTGTCGTTCACCAATTGGCAGCGGATGATCTGCGTATGCCACGTCTTCAAGCACCTTGGGCACAAAACGGTGCCTTGGCACCTTCCCCATCACTTCAAGGATCCGTTTGTCTTTGATTGGAGTCCGCAGATCGTTCGGGCCGGCAAGATGCTTCTCCACCATGAATTGCCGCTTCGCGCGAAAACGATCGGGATCGTCCGGCTTCTTTTCCTGCTCGGCGGCGACCGTCGGCGCTGGGGACGCGGGCGTTTCGCTCCCTTTCTGTTGAGTGGCCACCATAAGCCAAATAGCCAGTCCAGCCGCAGCCAGCACGCTGGCGATGACTAACACTGGCATAGGACGCAGTCTTGGCTGTGGAATCGCTCGCCACTCGTCTTGTCGATCTGTTAGCGTATTCATCGCACTGAAACCCCCGCATCGCAATGGCAACCAGTATCGACCAGTAGAAGCAGTTTCAAGACTTCTGGTGTTGAAGGGTGGCCGGGGTTGGAGCTGTGCGAAACCCCGGTGATTTCAGGACCGGGACTTCCCTTTGGTCCAGCCCCGGCCACCCATATCGAGTCCCGAAACCGCCTCTACAATTCTACAGCAAGGGTGAAGCTGGAGTCAAAACGATATCCTCTATCGGAACGTCACCGTCAGCTTGGGCGTGTAGCGAGTCTCGTCGTACTCCGACGCCAGCACCTGGAAACGCGAGTGTTGCCCATCGTCGATCGAGCGATCAATCTGGGCGGCAATCGCTAAGCCGTGATTGGGTGTTTTCCCGGACAGCCAGTCGCGAACCAAGTGCGTGACGTCGATCTCGTACTCGATCGGCGGGTCCACGACGTCGCGTTCCGCGTTCGGTGGAACGACGATGTGCGGCGACGGGCTGGCCGTGTCGGCACCGAAGCGGAACGTTTGACCGCCTCGCCACGCTCGGCCGGCGGATGGCCGCTGCCAAGTGGCCTCGCCTTCCTCCCAGGGCGTCGTCAGGCCATAGGCGTACACTTTCGCGTTGCCTTTGCCGCTTGGGTCCCACACGTGGAAGCCGACAGTGGCTTTGGCCACGTGGCCATTTGGCGGTACGTCAAGTCCGTCGAGGTCAAGCCGGACAAGGAAGACGCTGCATTGGTCGTGCCGCTTGATTCGGTTGTCGCGCGGAACGCTGCCGAAGTTCTTGTCGGGGAACTCGGGGTCGATGATAGCGTCCCGGACCGCTGCTCGGCCCTGCACAACGGCCTCGGCCCCGGGATCTTCCTGGCCCGACGGCGAGACCGAGCGTCCCTTCGTTTTGGGAGCAAACCCAGCGACATAGGCCGGTGACGCTTTCGCAGGATCGCGTGACGGGGTGCGGAAATCGACCAGACGGCGTTCTGGCGGAGGTGCGGCTGCGGAAATCGCCTGAGCAACACGGATACGCAGTGCCCAAATGTCCTGCGGACGCATGTCGGCATAGTGCACCGCGCCCGCGTCTTCGCCTGCGGATCCCGTGCCGCGATGTTCGGCTTTCAGTTTCAACGCCTCTCGAACCGACCGTCCGACGGCCCAACGCGGTAGTCCCAGCACCTTGGCCAGGAGCGTCAGGTATTCCACGTCCTGCTCGCCGCGGCGGTAAGCCTTCAACCGAATGGACGGGATCGGTTCTTGCTGGCCCAGGTAGCTACCGGGATAGAACAGCGAGAGTTGATCCGCCTTTTCCCACGATTCGTGCCGGCCAATGGTCTGCCAAGGCAATACGCCGTCGCTGCCCAGCGTCCAGGAATCCAAACACCAGCCGACCGGCTGCATGTTGCTCTGTTCGATAGCGTTTGTCGTGCCGTAATCGACCACGATCTGCCCAAACCTGCGTTTGCGATCCAATACGATTCGCGTGTAACGTCGCAAGACACGGCCGTTCACTACGTTGTAGTCGAGGACATGATCCAGCGAATCGCGCTGCCACTGGGGCCTCGATATGTCGCAGCGATAGAGCAGCTTGGCCCCCTGCCCTATACTGCCTTGCCCTGCTGCGACCCCTTGATGGAAGGCTTCACCAAAGTAGCGGAGCGCCCAATAGTCCTGGAAACTGGCCGGTTCGTCCAGTAGCCACGGCGACGACCCGCGAGACCAGCCGCGGCTCTTGAAATTCACTTTGTTGTTCAAGTAACAGTGAAACAACGTGTCGTGCCAACCGCGCCCGTCGACGTGCCCGGCGATCTGCCGCGACGCTTCTGCGAATGCTTCGCGATACTCAGGCTTGAACGCCCGATCGGCCCAGTAGTCGCCGTTGTAGCTTGGGTCGATTGGGCTGGGCCAGTTTTCGTGAAGCGGCAAGTAGAATACCTCCAGCGGTACGCCCTTGCGCGGTAGATCGTCGAATGCCGATCCGCTGAGGTAAACGCCAAACCGCCGGTCCCACTTCGACCAGTCGAGTTGCCCGTCACGCCACTCGGGAGCGCATCCCTCGCGTACGCGACCGTTCTGCGAATAGGGCAGTCGGTTCAACAGCGTGCGATGAACGTGTGCCAGACGGTAATAGTCGCCCTCGTTGTCCGGCAAACCGTAGCAATTCATCTCTGACAGGAAACTCAGGTAGTCAGGCAGCGTGAAGTCCCAGACCCAAACGAGCACATCCAGTTCCAGCGTGCCTCCGTCGGCCTCCAGCGTCAGCTTGCCGCGATGCGCACCGGTCCGTGCTGTGTGTGGTACGTAGACTTCGCACAGCAGGCTCACGTGAGTTTGGCCGGGAATCTGGTCAGTGGGATGCGGCACACTGAACGGATCTTTCAACGGGACAATCGGATCCGGCAGCGGCCCCGCCTTCGAACGCACATACCGGTACCTGCCCCACGTCGTCTTCAGCCCATTGCTGTCTTCGCCAAACACGAGCGAAGGCCGGACATTGCGGATCTGACCTTCAAGCACTACTTGAAACGCGACGAACTCGTTACGTGCGGCAGCCAATCGAAGCTGTCCATCTTTGGCGCTGAAGATGTGATTTGCACTTAGATAGTCGGCCGATTGTCCGGGGATCATCTTACCGGTCACCGGATGCACTTTGTCCAGCGCGTCAATCACTGCCACCTTCGCCCCGGCGAGTGTCAGGAGCGGAGCGGCCTCGGTAAATGGTTTGGGAGACGATCCCGGCAGTGGTTTCGGGGCGAAGTCCGAAACGCGAAAAGTCTCCGTCACCGCTGCCCCGGCGTTACCTGCTCCATCGACGGCTCGAACGGAGATCCGAACTTCCTGCCCAGGCTGCAAATCCAAATCGCGCAGCCGCATCTCGACTTGATGTCCAGGCTCACCCGCCGCCGGAATCAAATACCTCGGCACCGGCTTGCCGTCCAGCGAGACTAGAAAGCCGATGGTACCAGCCGGCCCTTGGTCGGATGGTGTTGCCCAGGCGATTTCGGCCTCGCCAGCCGGCAAGTCGGCCGTTTCGATCGTTATCTCATTCGGAGCCGCAGGAGGGTCCGCGTCCGCCGGACCCAACGATACCGTGAAAAACGGCGCACCCCCCAGCCCTGCCTCGCGGCTGTGGAAGAAACGGTTGGGAAAATGGTGGTGCGTGAATTGTTCGCCATTGCGAGTCCATTCGGAGCCTGTGTCGTCGAAGACCAACATTCCATGGCTGACACCCGCAACGCGTGCCGCCAAGATCCGCGGATCGACCGGAATCTGCTGCCAGCCCTCCTGATCCGGCGGCGAAGCGTCGGCCATGCGCCAGATAGTACCCCCCTGCCCCAGCATGACCGCCGTCATGTCGCTTCCGGGAAACGCCCAAGGCACACCCGGATGCTTCTGGGCATTATGCGTTGAACTACCTGCTTGTGCCTGGTACCTGGGTGCAGTGCCTTCGACCCACGGTGCCGCAAACGTACTGACCGTGATACGTCGAGCTAACTCCTTGCCCGATGCGCGAAGGTGAAGGGTCGCACGCTCGATCACTCGACCACGCAACGGTGCCGGATCTATGTCCAACAGCGACATTTCCTGAATCGACTTCAGCTTCAGCCGATTCGAACCACCCGTATTGCAGTCGGCTTCATCGCCAACGTTAGAAAACCAAGCGTCGCGAGTCACGGGAACTCGAACGGTCTGAGATTCCTGACCAAGCGCCAAGCCGACAGCAGCAAAGCAGGCCAGAGCACAGAGTACACGGATGGTATTTTGCAGACTTAGATTCATTTGGATTCGTCGGTTTTGAGGATCGCGGATCGATCCGGGTTCCTGCTGATTCGCCTGCGCCGGCGATCGCCACAGAATCCGGTCACATACGGAAACAGAAACGAATTTTACCTCTGCTGTTCGATTGCTGTATAGTATGTAGATGGCCGCAAAGCCGCTCATGGGTAGCGACGTCGGTTTTGACATCGCTTGCGAATCAGATGGTCCATCGTGTGTCGAGGCAAACAATGCGTTTGGGCTCAATTGCCTTCTGCTTTATTCTCGCACTCCCCGCGTCAGGAAGATCTGGAGAACTTCAGGACCTTGGCGAGGCGATGCTGCGAATTCTGTTGCCTGTTCGCGTGACCATCTCCGAGGAGACTACGCACATCACGCGCCCCCTCGCAGAAGATGGTTTTGTTGACTATTTAGCCGCGGTGAACGGACTTGCCCGGCAAAACGTTCCGAACGAAAAGAATGCCGCGATTCTTCTTTGGCAGGTCGTCGGGCCGTCAGTCATCTATGAAGACGAAAGGCAGAGCTACTTCGGCTCGGCTGACTTTCGTAGCTTTGGGATCGAGCTGCCAAACGACGGTACGTACTTCCGGGAAAGCGGGCCGTACATATCGGCTTTGTCACATGAGGCATTGAGGGTTCGGGATGGTGAATCGAAAGGCGACGCAGAATCCAGAATGATGAATGAGCAGTTCTCCGCGGCCGGCAAGCGGCCGTGGGACGCGAAACAGTCTCCTGTGGTACAGGCATGGTTAGAGGCAAACGAGGAACCGCTTCGCAAGATAGCGGCCGCCGTGAGAAGGCCTCGTTACTACTCACCGACTACCCGAGACGCATTGCCCGAAGAATACGGCCTCCTTGGCGGTGTGTGCGACTACTATGATCCTCTTGCTCAGGTAACCTGTGACATTGCCAGGGCACTGATTGCGCGGGCTATGCTGTGTGCTGGGCGAGGCCAAGTGGTGGACGCGTGGCGCGACATTCTGACTTGTCACCGCCTGGCCCGGCTGGTGGCCCAAGGGCCGCTTCTTGTCCACCGCGTGTATGGCGGAATCATTGAAGAAAACGCGCTGGACGCAACCATCGGCCTGGTTGGTCACGCCAGATTGGACGCTACCCATTTGAACCTGCTTCGTGCCAAGCGAAACGGATTTGGCGGCCTGCCCTCGTATGCTGAGAAGATCGACACGGGGGAACGATACGGGTACTTGGACATCATGACTCGCATGCCGAGAAGGCGGTTGGGAGTTTTTCTGTACTTGGACCCGACGTCGAAGCCCAGGATCGTGATGTGGTGGTCCGGAAAGCTATGTCTGTGGGCCGCGGACTGGGATTCCGTGTTGCGCCGTTCAAATGAGGTTTTCGACCGAGCCGTCGCCATCGCCCGCCTGCCCACATACGCGGCCCGCCATGCCGCGGGCGCCGAGCTGCGCAGCGATCTTTTCACGAAATGGAGCCGAGCAAGATGGTCCGCGAGCCGAAAATGGTGGCGAATACCGGATTCTAGGAACCTGGCAGACTGGCTTCGGATGAAGACGCTTCCCTATCCGCTGTATTTGAGGAAAGTGGCAACCGACATGATCAGCTATTCGATCCCGCTGCTCCTGGATCATTACTACTGCGCGGGCCGTCGGACTTGGGAGAGGATTACCGCGAAGAACCGTACAATCGACATCGTCATTGCCCTGGCTGCGTATCGGTTGGAGAATGGCGCGTACCCAGAGCAACTGGATCAGTTGAAACCCGCCTTCCTCAGCGGAATCCCGACCGACCCGTTTGCGGAAGGTCCGCTACGCTACAGAAGGCTCCAGACGGGCTGCTTGGTGTACAGCGTCGGGCCAAACGGAGAGGACGAGTGTGGCGAATTCGACGATTCAGTGTGGCCGGATAAAGATGACGTTGTCGCGAAGATCGCCGTCCCATAGCGCGTATTGCCCGCGTAGGCCGAACGAGGGCTAGGCGGATAAGGCATGCGCATTCGTGAGACGGTCCACCAACAAGAACGCGAGAGCTGCAAACGCGTTCGTCTGCTGGTGACGGCCATCGGCTTCCACTATACTCCACGGTTGATGTGCCTTTCGGCATTTTCCGGTCCTGATGCGGAATCTCGCACGCGCGTGTTTCTTCTTTTCGCAGTCTGCGGAGCGGTGTCATGGAACTCTACAAGCACTCTGGTGCGGTCCCGCTGGGCGCCGTTGCCCTGATCACGGTGGCTGGTGGCGTTATGGCTTTGGTTGGCGGCGCGATCTAAACCTACGGAATCACATAAATTCCGCTGGTCTATATCAACTTCCTGCTTACCGCAGGTTACGGGCTCGCGCTCGGCTTGGCTGTCGGATCGGCTGCCAAGGCAGGTAAGTTGCGCAACAACTTCGTACTCGCCAGCCTGGCGTTCATCTTTGGCCTGCTCGGTATTTACGTTGCGTGGGGCGTTGATCCGCTGGCTCGCGTGGGGACGGAAGTCGGTCTGGCCGGTTTCCATCCACTGGCGATGCTCGGCTACATGCAACTCCTCTACGAAAGAGGCTCGTGGGGAATGGGCGACGGCGAGCCGATTAAGGGGGTGTTCTTGGCGGCGATTTGGCTGCTGGAATCGGCCGTAATTCTCGGCGTCGCCCTAACCACTGCCCGTCGCATGACGGCCAAGCTGCCATTTTGCGATCAGTGCGAGCAGTGGACAACGGTCGAGGAAGGCGTGGTCCATTTTGCGGCACGCTGCAAAGACCCTGCGTGGGATCGTGTCCTGATGGGAGACATGACGGCACTGAACGAGCTGGAATTCGGGGTCACGGACGAAGGTGCGGCGGCTCGCCTGGACTTGGCAACTTGTGCCGGTTGCGCCCACAGTAACTTCCTCACCGTTCACGCGGCGACGTACACGGTCGACAAGAAGGGGAATCTGTCCGAGAAGCTCACGCCTGTCTTCGTGAATCTGCAACTTGACGAGGCCGGCGTCGAACTGATGCGCGAAAGGGCTCATCAAGCTGAGATACAGGCGGAGGAAGAAACGGAATCGGAAGATATGACCTTGCGTGACGACGCCGAGGACACGTATTCGGACGAGCCCGAAGAATAGCTCTACTGGTTGTGTAGATTGCCAGCCGCTCCCGCCGCCCATTCGGATTTGCGGCTAGTCAGGCTTGAGTAACGGGCCGGAGCACGTATAATACGTGGTTCCACAACCAATGCGATAGTCACCGTCTGCTGTCCGCGACAGCGTAAGACATTTACACATAACAACTTGCGAAAGGCGTCAAACCGTGCCAATGTTTCGAGGCAGACCAAGAACCAGCAGATCCAAAAAGCGAATGAAGGCACGTGCTCGGGCTAAGAAAAAAGACCCCCTGTTCGTGGAGGGGAAACGACCACGCCCCATGTATGTGGACTACAAGGACGTGGATTTGTTGAAGAAGCTGATCAACCGACATGGCCGAGTGGTGGGCCGAAGGAAGACGGGATGCTCGGCCGCGAGTCAGCATGCGGTGACGACAGCGGTCAAGCGTGCCAGATTCATGGCCTTGCTGCCATACACAGGCGAGTAGACTTGGCGTGATCCGCGCACCTGTTCGCTTCAAGACGAATCGTCGCGTCGAGTTTCGCGACACCGACGCAGCCGGGATTGTTCATTTCTCGGCTTTTTTTGTGTACATGGAGCAGGCTGAGCACGAGATGCTGCGGCACGCGGGGCTGAGTGTCGTACTGGAAGACGCGGATGGCCCGATAAGCTGGCCGCGCGTATCTGCCTCGTGCGATTATCGCAATCCGGCCAAGTTCGAGGACGTTCTGCAGGTCGAGGTTTCCATCGATCGTTTGACCCAGAGAAGTGTGACCTACGGCTTCCGATTCACTCGGGACGAGAAACTGATCGCTAGTGGTTCGATAACTGCCGTCTGCTGTCGCATCGGACCCGATGGCTCCCACCGCGCCGCCAAGATCCCCGCGTGGTTCGCTCGTAAGTTGCGGGGGGAAGAGGAGCCAAAGGTCGAAGGGGCAAAGCGTCGAAGGGTCGAAAAGTCGACAGGTCGAAAAGTCAAGAAATCGAAGAAGTAGGCTCGTTGCTTACTGGCTCTTCAGTTTGTCGGCTACCCTCTGAATGATCTCCCCTGCCCTGGTTACCTCTTCTTCCGTCACATCCAGGTGCGTCACGAGCCGAATCTTTGTGGCGCTAACCGTCAGGACCAACACGCCTTCTTCTTCCAAGGCCGTCGCGAAATCCTCTGAGGACCCGAGCGAGGGATCAATACGGAAGATGACCATGTTCGTGTTGACCAGGTCCGGTTCCAACTCGAGCCCGTCGGCCTTTCGCACGGCGTCCGCAAGGATCTTGGCGTTGGCGTGGTCTTCGGCCAATCGTTCCACGTTGTTCTCTAGGGCGTACAACGCACCAGCGGCAATGATACCAGACTGCCGCATTCCGCCACCGAAGACCTTTCGGTGACGTCGCGCCTGTTCGATCAGGTCGCGAGGTCCGGCCAACGCTGAACCGACCGGAGCGCCAAGCCCTTTGCTGAAGCAGACGCTGACCGTATCGAAGTGCTTGGCCCATTCGGCAGCTTCAATGCCCGAGGCGACCGCCGCGTTGAACAGTCGAGCGCCGTCCAAATGACGGCGAAGCCCATTCTTCTGGGCCCAACGGCAGACCGACTCGACGCTGTCGTGGGGCAATATCCGGCCGGCGCCTCGATTGTGCGTGTTCTCCAGGCAAACCAATTGCGTACGCACCATGTGTTCGTTGTCGGGACGTATCAAATCGCGTAGCTGGTCGACCTGCAGCACGCCGAAGTCGCCATCGACGGTGCGAGTCGCGACACCGCTCAGTTGGGCATATGCTCCTTGTTCATAGTTGTAGATGTGACAGTTGACGTCGCAGATGAGTTCGTCGCCGGGCTGGCAGTGAATGCGGACGGCGACCTGATTGGTCATGGTGCCCGACGGCATGTAGATCGCGGCCTCCTTGCCAAGCATCTTGGCACAAAGATCCTGCAACCGCTTCACCGTGGGATCGACGTCAATTACATCGTCGTTCACCTCGGCGTTTGCGATTGCGGCTCGCATCTCAGGTGTCGGTTTAGTGACGGTGTCGCTACGGATGTCAACGGGACGGTCGGTCATAAGTTGTGATCCTCGCTCGGAAGATTGGGCCACGGGGATATCCAGAAAACTACCAGTGTCGGCACCATCTTTCCAGAGGACTGCCAACGGGCCTTTCGCGAAAAACGTAATCCGCACACAATGGGCTTACGGCTAGATGAGCGTGCCCGGGAATTGGGAGCACGTAGGTCATGCCGTGCATGACGGACCAGATCATAACGGTACCTGATACTGCGTCAGGCACAGCCTGACCTACCGGTGAGAGCGATGACAAGCGACCGACCATTGGACATCCAGCGGATTGACACGAAACGAGATGACATCGAGCAAGCTCTGGGCGCGCTGCACGAGAAGCTCAGCCCGCGCGGTGACATCGTCAGCGAACGCGGCCGTCAGCTCACGATGGAGGTCTTCGGTTCGCCGCTCAGCCCGCAACAAGTCGTCGAGACCATCTGTGGTGATGTCGAACGCGACGGCATGACAGCCTTGTTGCGATACTCCGAGAAGTTGGACGGTGCCCAATTGACAGCCGAGACGATTCGCGTGAGCGAAGAGGAGATCGCGGCAGCACACGAACAGGCTTCGGCTGAATTCCTCGACACGGTTCGCCGCATTCGTGACAACATTCTGGAATTCCAGAGAGCCATTTTGCACCAGGATGTCGAGATCGAGCGACCCGGCGGTGCGAAACTGGGGCAAAGATATGTGCCCCTGAAACGTATTGGTGTGTGCGTTCCAGGAGGCGCGGCCGCGTACCCTTCGACGGTGCTGATGACGGCCGTCCCTGCGATGGCAGCGGGTGTGAAGGAAATCGCTGTCGTCGCTCCGCCGACTGCGTTTGGCGCCAATAATCCTGACGTATTGGCCACGTGCCGCGAAGTTGGAGTCAGCGAAGTTTGCCGAATCGGTGGCGCTCAAGCTGTGGCTGCGCTGGCGTACGGCGTCAATGGCATCCCGCAAGTGGACAAGATCGTTGGGCCGGGCAACCTGTTCGTGGCCCTGGCCAAGAAGCACGTCTTCGGCGAGGTGGACATTGATTCGATTGCCGGCCCCAGCGAGGTGGTTGTCATCGCCGATCCAACGACTCGACCGGACTTCACGGCGGCGGACCTATTGGCCCAGGCGGAACACTCGCCGGGCGCGAGCATTCTGGTTACCTGGAGCGAGGACGTGTTGGAGGCGACGTTAGCCGAATTGCAGCGCCAAGTGGCTCGGCTCTCGCGAGCCGACCTGACAATACAGAGTCTGCAGGCGTTTGGGTCGTTGATTTTGGTCAAAGACGAAGACGAAGCCTGCGAGATCACGGACCTGATCGCACCAGAGCACCTGCACATCGCGACGGACAACGCAGAATCGCTGCTGGGCAAGATTCACAATGCTGGAGCGACGTTCCTGGGCAACTACAGCCCCGTTGCGTTGGGCGACTATGCTGCCGGCCCGTCACACGTGTTGCCGACCAGCGGAACGGCACGTTGGGCCTCGGGACTGTCCGCCAACGATTTTCTTCGAGCCCACAGCGTCATTGCCTACACGAAAGAGGGCATGCAAGAGATCGCGGCTGACGTTCGGCGGATGGCGGACAAAGAAGGCCTGACGGCTCACCGGTCAAGCGTCGACGTTCGGATGGGCTAGTCGCTCGCGAAACCCACAGCGAACCTGAATAGTCGATGTGTACGCTATTCGTTGCCGCACTGAATTCGCTGGGAAAGAGCTCGTATGCCCAACGAACTAGACGATCACGCTTTCGATTCCCAATAGCTCGCCGATTCTCTTGATCGCCTCTGCGTGGTGGCCTACACCCAGAGCGAAGTGATGTGTGGGACCTTCGGCTACCCAGCGTTTGAGGAACGTGCGTACGTCGGGTTTGAAGAAGCCGCGGGTGTTTGTGTTGCCGGTCGGTGGAATTGGTCCGTGCACCGATTCGCCTTCGGCGATCACGAACTTGAACTTGCCTTCGTATGTCACGCCGATGCTGAGCATAGTGATCGGGCCTTCCTTGATCTCGAACTCGACACTGGCGCCCGATCCGGGCTTGCCGTGGTACTTGAGCAGGCTACGCAGGACCGGCTTGCCCTCGGCAATGTTGATGTGATGCGGGCCGTCGTGGCCCACCAGTACGAATCCTTCGTCGAAGTCGATGGGGTGGAACTCGGCGAAACTGCCGCCAATGTCCAACCGGTCCATGATCAGCATGGCGATGCAGGTCTTCAGGTCCGATTCGCCGCACATCGGAAAACCGGCCGCGGTCAGCAACGAATTGCCGACGATCAGATTGGTCACGAATTGTCGTGTTTCGCTGCCCTCTTCGCCTTCGTAGTAGTATGCCAGCCCATCCAGATCATTCTCGTCGACGAACTTGTCCAGGGCCACGGCGACGCGGGCTGCGACCTGTAGGTCGTCGTCCGTCAGCTTGCATGTGATCGGATCGGACTTTGGATCCGGCGTGTCGAACAAACCGAGGATCTGTTGCTGCTTTGCTTCGATTTCCGGCGGCGTGACGGTTCGCCCGAGGCGAACGAGATCGTCAACTTCGGTTTGGACGATGTGGCAGCCGAACGCCGCGGTAAACGCCGTTGGGTCGGAGTGCATGTCAAGCATCGACTCCAACACGTGGCCAAAGTGGCCAATTCGTGCTCGCTTCAGATCGTGCAGCACCTTGGCAATACTGCACCACTCGGCCAACTCTGCGTCTGCGGCTGGATCGTCGTGCAGCGTTCCGAGGATGACCGGTGGTGGCTGCTTGCCCATGCGTATTGCGACGCCCGTGAATTCAGGAACGCTGCAGAAGTCGTCATTACAGAGCTGCATGTAGGTTGAAGCCTTCGAGTAGTCCATCGCTCGAAGCGGCTGCATGGCAACCAGCACGATTGGGACGTCAAGGTCGCGAACCAGGATGCCAAAGGTGGATGACGTGGCGTAGGTGACCATGTCACAGAAGAGCAAATCCAGCGGGGCAGATTTCAGTTTGGGCAGTGCAGCGTAGGCAGATCGTGCATCGTCGATCAAGCCGAAGTTTGTGACTTGAACACCATTTGCCTGCACCTTCTGGACGAATGCGTCGAGCTTGCCGTGCATTTCGTCCAGCAGCCCATCGAACTGATTCCAGTACGTGTGATGGCCAACTCCGAAGATACCGACGTTTGCCGTCAGTTCTCTGCGTCGTTCGATGTTCATGGCGTCTCCTTTCTGGAAGTCCCGAAAGCGAGCCCCTTCAATTGTTCAGTGCACGGCGGAGAAAACAGATAACTGGCAGCGACACCTACGAGAAACGCGGGGAGACACGTGAAGATGCCATACCACCAACCGTGCACCTCGGTGCACGTCGAGACGAACGCTAAGCCAGCCGCACCGGCGGCGAGCCCGACCAGCGCGCCGCCCGTGTTGGCTCGTGGCACCAGCATCCCCAGCAAATACACACCCATAAGTAGTCCGAGAAACGATCCGGCAATCATCATGATTATGTCGATCACGGGGTGGTCGCGCAAGAGAAGTGTCAGCAGGGCTGCGCCGATCACACATATGCCGAACAAGAAGCACAGAAAACGGCTGAATGTTACGGAGAGATGACGACCGCCCAGCCAGTCGTACACAAGCACTGCGGAAAGGCTATTGATGCCGCTGTCAATCGTGCTCATCACCGCAGCAAACAAACCGGCCAACAGTAAACCGCTTAGGCCAACGTATGGCAAGTTGTTCAAGACGAAATGTGGCATCAGTTGATCTTTTGATTCGATCGTTTGATCTTCTGTTTCCGGTGTTTCGTCTCTTGCTTCAAGCTCTTGATCGTCTGGTTTCACTATCTTGGGAAAGCCGCTGCCGCCTTCCTGATGGTAGAACGCGTACAAGGTGGTTCCAACCGCAAAGAACAGTACGGCCACGATAGCGGCCACCGCAGCATTGATTACCAGTGCTCGCCGCGCGTCACCCAAGTCTCGAGTGCAGACGTACCGCTGGACCGTGATTTGCGAAGTGGTGTAGCCAGGGAGATAGGCAAACAGCCCAATGGCAAGTGCCGAGAAGAAGGTCCGGCCCCGCGTCATATCCAAGTCCATATCGAACATCTGGAACTTGTCGTTCTCGACGCCCAGACGCAGCACGGTGTCCCAGCCGCCGTCGATACGCTCCAATGTTAAGAAGAACACGGCGATCATCCCGCCGCCCAACGTCACTGCCTGGAGCACGTCGGTCCAGATGACCGCCTTGATGCCGCCCAGGACGGTGTAGAGCGTCGCGAACAGCCCAACGGCAACAAGGGTCCAAATGAACTGTGTTTCGCTTAGCTTCAACACGGCCTTGATGATCAAGCCGGTTGCGAACACCATGCTGCCCATCCAGCCGATTGCGTACAGAGCGAACAGCAGTGTGCCCAGCCGTCGCATTGATGGGCTGAATCGGATTTCAAGGTATTCGTAGACGCTGGTCACACCTAAACGGCGATAGACCGGCACAAAGACCCACCATAGAACGGGCGTGATAATCAAGGGGATACAGAGGTATGTGATCAGCAGATGATAGTTCTCGTAGGCTCCTTCGCGAGGCAGAGCGACGAACGAGATCGAACTGAACGCCGTGGCAAACAATGATACGCCCACCGCGAACCAGTTCATTCGGCGACCGCCGACAAAATACTCCTCGTTGTCGCGCTGGCGGCGGGCAAAGAAGATCCCCAAGGCCAGGACTATGCCCAAATAGCACGCGAAAACACACCAGTCGGTGGCTGACAACTGCCGCATGTGTCACGTTTCCAAATCGAGTTTCGGCAGTAGAAGTGGCGAGTTTAGCGATGGGTTGAAGCGTTGGATCAGTGTAGCCTTGAGCCCCAAGAGCCCTTTTTCGTCCTGGGGGAAAAGCCTTACGGAAGAAGCCTTCAATTCTTTCCAGGCAGGGGTCTGCGCGATCTGGGCGATCCTCTCTGCAAGATCGAATGTTTCGCCGACGTACAGATTCAAATCACTGCGCCCAATGAGCGCGTAGACGCCGGGCACGTCGTTGCCCTCCGGATTGAGCTTGCCTGTCGGCACTGCTTCAGGAAGATCCTTCTGCAGCCACTCGCGAAAGCTCTCCGCTGCGCGTTTCGAACGCATCGCCCGTTTGCGCAGCGCCAGTGCGGCCCAGCGATAATGGAGCGGTTGATACCCAGGTGCAAAACGCCCTGCAATCTCGTCGAACGTCGCAGCCAACTCCGGATCGCACAGCATGTCGTCCAGCGACAGATCACATGACACGGTCACCTGTAGCAGAGCAACCTCACTTGCGAAGCTGTAGGCGTCCATCTCGCGCAAGGTGATTCTGTGGCGTCGCTTGGTCAGTCGAGGTAGTCTGTCGCCTTTCCGCAGTCGGAGCAGCGTTTGGTTCCAGATTACGCGGTCGCCGGGGACTCCAAGGTACTTGCATTCGGCGACAAAACGGGCGTTCAATTCTGGATCTGCAAGCAGGTAGTCCGTAGAGAAACCATCGTGAGCTGTGCTGTACGCGTTAGCTACGCCGTAATCGATTTCTTTACGGATTCTCTCTGCCTTGGTCGAACGTGGTTTGCCGGCACCGCGCGAACCGCGAAGCACAGCCTTTGACTTGCCCTTTTTCGTCGAAGGAGCCGTTTTGTGCGGCTCTTCAAAGCCGTCGAGAGGATCACCAACGCGAATGCTCTTGAGACGCTCCTTGATTCGGCCGACATACTCCTTGGACAATTCGAGTCCCATCCATTGCCGCCCCAGTTTCTGGGCAACCGCCAGGGTTGTGCCGCTTCCGGCAAACGGGTCCAGGACGATGTCTGTCGGATTCGAAGAAACGCGAATTATGCGCCCGAGCAATTGCTCTGGCATCTGGCATCCATGGAAGCCTTCGCGTTCTTTGAATGTGCCGGCGACGCGAGGAAAGTACCATGTGTCATGGGCTGACGGAAAGCCGCTTGGGAGATCCTGGGGACGGAGGATCCAGGTATTGTCCGGCAATCGCCCTTTGGGATTCGCTCGCGCGTCGGCATATACCAGTTGCCGCGCCGACGGCACTCGGACTGCCGGATTGTCCTGGTTGAAAGTGAAGTTTTGCGGATTCTTGACGAAGTGAAACAAATGTGTGTGCGACCGGCTGAATCCGCGCCTGCAGTTGACCCCAAACGTGTAATACCAGATCACCCAGCTTCGGCAAGTGAAGCCAACGTCTTGAGCGGCAACTTTCAGTTCCGCAGCATATTCGTCACCAATGGCTAGCCAGAATGTGCCATTTGGTTTCAGAGCACCGAAGACGCCTTCGATCCATTCTCGCGACCAATCTAGGTAGTCGCTGGCACTTCGGTCGTCCTCGTAAACATCGTAGTCGTAGCCGATGTTAAACGGCGGATCGGCAAAGACCAAGTCGATACTACCCGGCGCTATCCGGCTCAGCTTCTGGATGCAATCTCCTTGATGGACGCGATTTAGGGCAAGTCCCACCGGCAATCCTCCCGTGCGTTGTGGTCTGGAATATGTTACGAGATCCGCGAGCGTGCTTCAATCTGCCGCCAAGCTTCGCGCACTTCGAGTCCACGACCTCGATTTGATGCCAGGGAGGTGGGTAAGCAGAAAGAAAGGGCCAGGGCCGTTATCAGGCCTTCGCGCGGTCCAGGTCTTCCTGGGTAACCGTGATTTGACGACAGAAGCCTGTGTGGAGCCTTATGTACAGCAGTTGGGCAGCCTTTTCGGCGTCCGCATGCAGGGCGTTCTCGATCCGTGTCTTTTCTTCCGGATTCAAATTGTCACATTCGGGCGGCCAAATCGTGTTGGTTTCTATCACCAAGGCTTCTCGGTAAGGATCGAATTTTTCGGGGTTGTCAGGCATTGCCGATGGTCTCCTAACGTCCGGCGACAGGTTCCGGTATCATGGACGGAGACGCCAGTATACTTGCGGTGACGCACTTGGAAAATACGTCGGCTACGGGAGGAATGCTCGATTGGACGATCGACTGGATACGCTACTGACGGATCTGGACCGTGTCGCAACGGTCGACGCGGAAGAAAACGCGGCATGTGTCCGGCGAACAAGCTGGCTGCAGACGGCCACGGTCGACGAGATCGAGCGTTTAATTGACGTGTTGCTGGATCGCGATCCCCCTGCCGAAAAGCGGGCGGACGAGTTGCTTTCCGCAGCTTTCTTGCACGTGGCCGGCAGGCAGCGTTCCACGCCAGACGCGCCCTCGGCCCTCGAATATGGTGATCCGTTGCTGGAAAAGGCCGCGCGTCTCTACCGCCATTTGGGACCGTCCTGTCGTTGTCGTGACTACTTGCCGTGTCTGCTGAGCGCCGCACGGACTCGCGCGGCGCTAGCCACGTTTGCCGGTTTGATGGTGGAAAACCCGCCAAGCGACGCAAGGTCGGTCATGACGATGTTCGCGCCGTTGTTTCAGGCCAGGGATTACGATCCGGCGCCGCTGTTCCCTCGGCTGTTCGACGGCCTAAGCCATGTCAGCGTAGCAGCCATTATTCTCGATCTGGCCAACTATGTGACTCGCCAAGGACTGGTTGCGCGACATCCCGGGACCGAACGGCTGAACGAACTTGCTGCACTGTTGGGTGGCATCGTCGGCAATCTCGGGCGTCTGGAGTCGTCGCCACCGGCCGAGGGCGAGACGGCCGAAACGCTCGGCAAACAGGTAAACGAAGGCGTCGCTCTGGCCGTGTCACTGTGCGATGCATTGGCTCTGGTCGGCGACAATTCCGTAACCGGCAAGCTGAATCAGGCGTTGGCCCTGGGGCATCGTCGTTTGCGGACTGAGGCAGCCGCCGCGCTGGCGACGCTGGGGGAGGAGGCGGGTGTCGAGGCACTGATTGGCTTGGCCGCCGAGCCGGTAAGTCGCCTGCGCGTGCTGGCATACGCCGAAGAACTCGGGGTGCTGGACAAAGTCAGCGAGGAGTATCAGACCGCCGAGGCGAAAGCCGAAGCGGAAATGACGTTGTGGCTGGCCGAACCGGCGCAGATCGGCATTCCACCAACCAAGTGCGAAATGGTGGACCAGCGCAGCCAGCACTGGCCCGGTTACGACGACCGCGTGGAGTGCTTTCTCTTCCGATTCACCTACGATCTTGGCCAGGTCAAGTTCAGCAACATCGGGATTGCGGGGCCGCTGACGCACGCGTTTGGTGCCGATCTATGCGACTTGCCCCCGAACGACATCTACGCGGCATTTGCCGGTTGGCATGCGAAACACGACGAGATCGCCGAGGTCAACGTGGAACGCCTGAACGACGTTCAGCGAGCGGATGTGGCTCGTTTGGAACGTAGACTACGCGACGAAGGCTACGACGCCATTCAACCGCTGACGCTGGGTGTGTTCTTTGGCGACAAATCTCTCGTCGTCGAAGCGGTCCGTGAAGGTAATGCAGGAATCGCGATCGCGGATACGGAGCAGACGTCGTGGTTTGCCCGCGGCGCCAACAACCGTCCACTCGGCCCCCACGAGGCCTACTGTATCTACAAGGGCCGCAAGCTACTGCAGCTCTTCAATCGCTAGTTCGCTGTATTGGACGACTGCTCGCCCTGGATGCTAGATGTTTCCGGCTCCTGCACCGATTCTTTCTGTGCATCGTGGCGTTCACACCGAACTCCCCGCACGGCAACCAGCGTTTCGAGGGTCCCGGATTGGACGGCATTACCCTCTTGATTGATCAATTGTCGCTTCCAGATCACTTGACCGGCGGGGCGTCCATTCTGATTCTTCTCGACGACCTCATTCACGACGTGCACGGTATCACCGACGAAAACTGGCCGCAGGAATCGCCAATCCCGGATGGCGACGAAAGCCAATGTGTGCACGGCGGGGCAATGGCTGCCGAGGCCCGTGAGCAGAGACAGCCCAAGCATGCCGTGAGCAATCGGCTTGCCAAATGGGGTAGTCTTGGCGAATTCGCGGTCGACATGCAGCGGGTTGTAGTCGCCGGTCAATCCCGCGAAATTGACGATATCGGTCTCGGTAATAGTCCTGGCGCGGCTCGTCCAGCGATCACCGACGCTTAGATCTTCAAAATGCGATGCCACGTTTGCGGGCCTCCACGCTTTCTACTTCAGGAATCCGAATAAGAAATAAACCTCGCAACACTTCCAACCGTTTTGCCGCAAGTGGCAAGGTGTCGGTCGATGCCCCGAGAACATAGAATTAGTCGATTCATCACAGATACAATCTTTGAATGACGTATTTGCCCCACTATCGACAAGTCTTCAACCGGTGATGACACACATCCAGCCACACCCGGCAGCGATTCCCGTCGAGCGACTCCTGGCGGAGTGCCAAATCCGCCGTGGCCGCCGGAGAGGTCCTGGCGGGCAGCACCGCAATAAGGTCGAAACGGCGATTGTCATTACGCATCAGCCGACCGGTGTGAAGGGCGAGGCCACCGAGCGGCGCAGCCAAGAGCAAAACCGACTCGCTGCGGTGTTTCGGTTGCGAGTCAAGTTGGCCTTGGAGGTGCGAACGTCGCGACCGTTGGACGCGACCCCCAGCGACCTCTGGCGGAGTCGGTGTCATGGCCGCCGCATTTCTGTGAATCCGGAACACGAAGATTTCCCAACGCTGCTGGCCGAAGTGCTCGACGTCCTGGCTACCTGCGAAATGGATATCCGCTCGGCGGCGGAAGCACTGGCGGTGACGGTATCTCAACTGATCAAGTTCCTCAAAAACGAGCCCAATGCATTGGCTCAGGTGAACGAGCATCGCAGAAAGCTTGGCTTACACCCTCTGCGCTAGGAATCGGCGCGAAAGTAGAACCGTAGTTTTTCGCCCGAGACAACGACCCCCGCCGACACGCCCAGTCCGTTGGGCTTGGGGCGAACGAAGGTCCCCTGAAACAACACTCCTGCATTTCGCACGCCCACATTACGTCAAGATGAAGCCCATCGAGGTCAATTTCTGTTTCACGTCGTCGTGGGCAAGCAATTCCTCGAGGGCACGGACGGCAGGCTTCTGCAGGCGTGTCTTAGGAACGACAAAATCGTACCGTTCTTCAGTCAGCGGAAGGAAGCCCAGATCAGCTTGATCGGCCACACCTCGGATCGCCACGCCCCAATCGGCGCGGCCCTGGGCAACCGCGGCGGCAACGGCGTTGTGGCTGCGCGACTGGACGGCGTATCCCGTGGGCTGTGTGCCTTCGAGTAGTCCGTCGATCAGAATCCGGGTACCGCTGCCTTGATTGCGGTTGACCATGAAACACGACGGATCGGCTTTGACCGCAGCAATTGCTTCACGTGGTTCGCGATTCTCGAATCGCTCGTCCCCGCATCGAAACACCACGCCTTGCATGCGGCCGTATCCGGAGATCAGTTCCAGGTCCGCGGATAGGAACGGGCGGTTGTATTCGCCAGTGGCAGGATCTAGCAAATGCATTCCCGCCATATCGCACTCGCCGCGTCGCGCGGCCTCCAAACCACCCGTCGAGCCGACAGCCAGA
>CAZUAH010000235.1:0-20547 GCA_964617665.1 uncultured Pirellulaceae bacterium | reverse complement strand
TCAGGGTTCAGATGCGGGGTAGCGGGACCTACTTTCCCATTTCCAGGTCGTCAATAACCGCGTCGGTCAGAGGGCCAAACGTGACCAGGGCCATTTTGGCTCGTTTGCGACCGCCGCGGATTTCCAACCCGCGGGCTTGTTGTTTGATCGGCATATCGCCCGCAAGGCGTACAACGGGTAGCGTCTGATTGCCAATGCGAATCTGCAGATCGTTCTTCTGCCAAGTCACAGATACTAGGTGCCATGCTGGTCCTTCCGGCAAATCAAACTCCGCTTCCGACACTGGCTTCTTGTCGTTGGCGATGGTCAATTTGCCTCGGTTCGTGATCAGTTGAAGGCGGTCGACCGCCAACAGCGTGCCACGAGCCGTGGCCGGATCGAAATAGAGTTGGTACTCGATCCGGCCGGCATCATACGTCACATGGTGGCGTGCCAGGTAGGAGAGCGGTTTCGCGACGGAGACGCCGAGTCCACGTTTACCTTGCACGAAAACTCCGTCCGGCGGCGACCAACGATATGGCCCGTCGTAGCCCATCGCTTCGTCGGATTTCGCGTCACGGCCGTTGAAACTAGCAACGAACGTCTGTCCGCTCTGAAGTCGTTGCAGCTGGACGATGCGAATCGCTCGCCAAAACCGGGCCGGCACGTCCACCGCAAGTCGTCCTTGGCCAGATTGAGCCACAGACAATTGCACAAATTCGCCCGTCTCGGCATCAATGCTTCGCAAGGCTCGGCTGCGATCGGCGGGATTCAGTCCGAGTTCCCTCAGATCAAGTGTGACCTCCGCTTTTCGGTTCGATCGTGACGTGTTGACAATCCACAACAACGTGTGGCCCGGCCGCGTGTGGGCGGACACCAGCATCTCCTTCGGCGAGGATTCGATCCCCAACCCGTCTTTCCAATAGGGCCGAAACGTCACCTCGTCCAGCGAAACCTTGCTTTCCACGGCCAGCACGTCCCAAAACGCGGAATTCTCCGGCAGACAGTCGTGGGCGAGCACCCAGCCAATCATTTGCGGCACGCAAAACGGCGAGAAGCCGTCGTCCCAGTGGCGGTCGGCTTGGCACATGATCAATGGCACCGTGCCCAGGTTGCGGCCCATGCCGATGGCCCGCAAACGCGAGGCGGGCAGGCAGTTCAGGTAGTCGTTGTCCAACCCGGTGGGCTCGACGTTCTCCGCTTCCATAGCAATATCCGGCATCCACGCGTATACGGGATGATTGGCCGAGGTGTGGAACCAGAGCCGTGGGCCGTCCAAGCGATGCTGGTGGAACAAGTAGCGAAGCCGCTTGCACATCTCGCGCAGGCCGAGGAAGTTGTAGCCCGGTTGGACTCGTTCGTCCGGCAACAGATACGCGCCGCCGGTCAGGTAGTTGCGGTCGAGGTTCAGGTAGGTTTCGTCGAAGTAAAGACCGTTCAAGCCCGATTCGCGAATCCACCGATCCCAGTGCCAGAGTCGAAAATCGTTTGGGCCATGGCTAAGTGCGACATTCCCGTTAGCCAGGTTGCCGAGTTCCATGCCCCAGTCGGCAGCGACTTCGGTGAACCAGCGGTCCTTGTAGTCTCGATAACGCGCGATGGCGTGGGCAATGTTGCCGGCCGCCAGCACCACGTCTTGCTCGCGTGCACGATAAAAAGCCTTCTTCGACTTTTCGTAATCCCACGGATAAGGACTGGCGTAGTACGGCCACAGCACGGCCCAGTTGGTTTGAGCCATACCGTAGAACGCAACGTTCGTCTCCGGAAACGGCCGAGCGTAGTCTATCTTCCAGCCTCGCCAACCTTTCGGCTGTGGTTTCTGCGGCGTGACCACCCAGCCGTAGCGAATCGTTGTCGGTTCAGTCAGTGGACCGCTGCGCGTGATGAAGTTCACGCGCAGCGTGACGGTGTTCTCGTCCGAATCCAACTCGATGGTCGGTTCGTCCGGATCTAGTAACCAACCTTGCTCGCTATCGGCGAACCAGCAGAAACCGCGTTCCGAGTCAGTCAGGAACACAAAGGGCACGAAGTTGCCGACCAGCGCGCCGCTCGAAGTCTCTCGCGAATCCCACTGCTTGGGCGTCCAGCCGAAGGTCGAACTCCACCCGCCCGAGGTCGTCACAAAGCACTCGGCCTCGGACTTGGGCATCGCCACAACCATCGACAGACGTTCGATCGACTCGTCCCCCGTGGGCGTTAGCCGCATGGTGTTCAGCACACAGCCGTCCATCTCGACTCGCGAATCGACCTTGATCGTAATGCCGGGCGCTTCCGCAAATCCCATCAATTCCAGATAGGCTTCCTTGATCTTGGTCAGCCCTAAATCGCCCGTGCGAACTGCGGCTTCCTTGCCGTCCACGACCGCGACCATGCGCATGGCGCCGCTCAGTTGCCGCCGCCCCCCGTTCGTGATCTGCGTGGCCAACCCGAGTGAGTTGAACCGGTAACGTTTGTTCCACATCTCGACCGTGTCGCGGCCATTCCATTTGACTGGCGTCCACGGCGGAATGGCCGCATCGGAGATGCCTACACTGTTCGGCAGCCATTCGAACTAGTAGCCCTTCAACTTGACCGGTGTTGCTGTCTGGACAAGCTGGTCGCCGTTCTCGTCGGTTAACGCCACTCGCAGCAGGTATTCGGCCGGCTCCAATGGCAAACGTCTCAGCGGAAGCGGCGATTTGCCTTGTTTCTCTCGTTCCTTGTTCTCCTTCTGAACACGTTTGTTTTCTTCCAGCGCGGGCCGGTTCCGTTGCCATGCCTCTTCCGTCTCAACCGGAACCCGCACGTTCGCCAAGTCCATGGGAAACTGCGAGTAGTCTCGATAGAACGGAGCGATCGGTCGCTCGGCGACGACCTTCTTTGTCTTCGGGTCGATCAACTGCGCGTTGCCTTTGGTCGCTTTTTCCCGCTGCTCGAAGTACAGCCGGTCGATGCGCACGATCAGCCTCTTGTTCAGCGGCGCATACTTGCCCTCGACACCGATCGGTTTGTCGTACGGGTTGGCGATGATGTCGACCGGCGGTGTCCGCTTGTATCCGTCCAAAGAGAACGGGAAGATCTGCCGGTACAACACAGTGCGGCCGTCGGCCACGGCTTTCACTTCGCAGTAACCGCGTGGCACGTCTTTCACTTTCGGTAGATCAAGCTTCGTTAGATCGGCGGACAACTTGAACGCTTCGTGCTGCCCATCGGCCACGGCAACGCGCCGACGCAGCACGATATCGCCGGCCTGGGGTTCGACTTGCGGCCCAAAACGCGCGGTGACTTCGACGTCGCTCCTTCCGCGTGCCGGACCAGTCACGGCCATCGACAGGGTGGCTTTGCCCGTGAAAATGCTTTGCACATCCAGGAATTGGAATACGGCGATGTTCTCCTGCAGTCGCAGGTGACCGTGGCGGTTGATTTCGGCAAATGCACCGCCGGGAGCCCAAGCGGTGAACCCCGCGCCGCCGAGCGCGTCGGTCGCAAATAAGGCTCGCCACGTATCGCCGTTGCGGATCCGATCGTGTCCGAAGGATGTGACCGGTGCACGGGCTTCGATAATCCAATGATCAGGCGTTTCGCTGGCCGCGATCTCCCAATTGCCATTCCACGATTTGGCGTTGTAGCCGACCGAAGGGATCATTTTCACGTCGAAAACGCCGGGATATGTATTGAACAAGGTCTGGTACGTTTCGGCCGGCGAGGCGGGCGGTGTGATCCAGATTTCGTTGGACATATCGAACACAATGGCGTCTTCGTCCGGCTGACGACCTCGTTTCTTCAGCAGCCTGTACTTCGGGCCACGATAGTTCTTCATGCACACGTAGATGTGCGTGTCGTCGTACGTCACCCACGCCACGGTCTGAATGTGCGACAGTTCATTCTTGAACGCAGGCATAAACGCCGTTGCCGCTGGGGCCCCATTCCATTCGCCAGGTTCGATGCGGCCGTCGATGATCGGCGGGCTAGTAGTCTTGGCAACGACCATCTCGGGCAGCGGAAGCGAGGAAATTGGATCGGCTGCCGGAGCGTGTTGCACGACACAGAGAATCAAGATCGTCACGACCGTTTGGGAGGATACCGTTCTCATTGTCGTGTCCAATATTGCTCAATCTCTTCCAGGGTCTTGCCCTTAGTTTCCGGGAGGAAACGCGCCACAAAAATCACGGTCAGTACGCAGAAATAGCCATACAGCCAAAAGGTGAAGGCGTGGTTGAACTTATCTACCAGCCACTTGTTCTTGTCCATCATCGGGAAAGTCTGCGAGACAAGATAGCACGACACCCAGATGACAACAGTGGCAAAGGCCATCGCTCGTCCACGGATGCGAGTTGGAAATATCTCCGACGCGATTACCCAGAACACAGGCCCCATCGACGACGCAAAGCATGCAATGTAGACCAAGACCGCAGCCAGCACCCACGTCCCACTTTGTTCGAAATAGAACGCGCAGCCGATTACAGTCAGGGAAATGCCCATGCCCGTGGCTCCAATCAGCATTAGCGGCTTCCGTCCTACCGTATCCACGGTCCAAATCGCCACAACCGTGAAGCCGGCGTTGACCACGCCAATGATGACCGTTTGCAGCAGAGCGGACTCGGTGCCGGCGCCGATGTTCTTGAATATCTCCGGAGCATAGTACAGTACGGCATTGATGCCCGTCACCTGCTGCAAAAACGCAAGCACGACGCCGATCAATAAAGCCAATCGCATGCCCGATTGAAACAACTGTGCGATCGAACCACTTTCGTGCGCGATGGCGTTCGCGATCGCCTTCATCTCGACCTGTGCGTGAGTCGGGCCGTCGATTCTAGTGAGGATGGATGTCGCCTCCGCCGTCCTGCCATTTTTTGTAAGCCACCGAGGACTTTCGGGCACGAAGAAGGCCAGTAGAAGCAGCGCCGCGGCGGGCAAGGCCTCGGACGCGAACATCCACCGCCAGCCCATCTGCACAAGCCAGTCGCCGCTACGTCCCAGTGCGATGTGGTAGTTGACGAAATAGACAACCAGGAATCCTGATACGATCGCAAGCTGATTGACCGAGACCATTCGTCCGCGTATTCGCGCTGGCGAGATTTCGGCAATGTACATCGGGGATGTCATCGAAGCCGCGCCGACGCCCAAGCCGCCGAGGAATCGAAAGATGATGAATACGGTCAAGTTTCTTGGTAAGGCTGTCCCAAACGCCGACACCAGGAAAAACACAGCCGAGATTACGAGGAGCTTTTTGCGTCCTATGCTGTCGCTGATTGCGCCTGCAAAGGCCGCTCCGAAAATGCATCCAACCAACGCGCAACTTGCTGCCCAGCCTTCCATCCT
The DNA here is from genome assembly GCA_964617665.1 of uncultured Pirellulaceae bacterium. Taxonomy (GTDB): domain Bacteria; phylum Planctomycetota; class Planctomycetia; order Pirellulales; family Pirellulaceae; genus JADHUC01. The sequence goes on along the minus strand of CAZUAH010000235.1, from coordinate 15,267 downwards.
CGGGCTGAGGTCAAAGCGTTCAACCAACGGGCCGATCGCGCCGGATATCACTCCCGTGTCGTAGCCGAACAGCAGTCCGCCCAGCGTTGCCACTAAGCAGATGAGCGTCAGGTAGACAAGGCTTCCGGAGGACGTCGAGGGCTTTCCGTCGATGGTCGTCATGACTGCCTTTGCGGGAAAGTTATCTAGGCGTGATTGCATCTCCGGTAGCGGTTTTCACCTCCGGCAGGTCCCGTCCGGCAGACGGCTCGGGCTACGCATTAGCTTTCCCTGACCGCCTTGAAAAGTGCCTGCACGTTTTCGATTGGCGTATTGCCCTGGATGTTATGGATGCTGTTGAAAACGAATCCGCCGCTGTCATTGAAGATCTCAATTCGCTCGCGCACCTCGCGGTATACCTCGTCGGGTGTGCCAAACGGCAAGGTCTTCTGCGTGTCCACGCCGCCACCCCAAAAGACGATGTCTGCGCCGAACTCCCGTTTCAATTCGTGAGGCTCCATCTTGGCGGCCGAGCACTGCACGGGATTAAGGATATCGAATCCAGCTTCGATGAAGTCCGGAACGATATCCCACACAGACCCGCACGAGTGGATGAACGTCTTCCAGTTTGTCTTCGAGTGGATCAAATCGTTCACCTGCTTGTGAAACGGCTTGAACAGATCGCGGTACGAATCCAAGGAAACGAACAAGCCCCGCTGCGTGCCAAAGTCGGTGCCGGTGATCAAGGCGACCTGGACCACATCGCCGAACAGTTCGATCAGAGTTTCGATGTTCTGCAAAGCCAGTTCACACTGTTTCTCGAATATATGGTACACGTAGTCGCGGCGCATGGCGGTAGAAATGTACCACTCCTCAACATCGCGGATTCCCTTGGGCTGTTTCAGGAACGGAGCTGGCACAAGCGCGATGTCGCCAAAAGCCGTTCCGGGGATAACGAGTATCGCACCACAGTCACTGCGATCCTCGAACCACTGGCGTTTCTGCTTGTAGAAAGCGATGTCTTCATCGCCCAGCAGGCCGAATTCCTCCAGATTGTCCGCCGGATCCAGCTTGTCTTCCTCGATCGGTTCCTGGCGAACAATCGCATCGAAAAAGTACCCGCCTTTAGGCATGCGACCGCTGGGCGCGGCGGACGTGTCGCCTTCGGGATACATCAACAGATCGCCCGTGCCATCTTCGACGGTAAGGTTGAAGTTGTGCGGTACCAGCACTTCAGTGCCGTCGAACATCGTGAAAGGTTTCCAGTCCGATTCGTCAGTGCCAAACAGCGATTTACGGGCCAACGAACCGATCACGTCGATGTCCAACGCCTCGCGCAATTCGTCGTCGACTTCGCCCAGCATCTGGTAGGGTTCGGTCGCCTTGACCCGCCAGTCGGAATCGCCCAGGACGGCTTTGCGCAGCTTGTCCACCACGGACACATGAATACCTGTGACAAACGTGGCACCGAAGTCTATGCAAACCCGGTCGGGTTGTTCGTGATTCAGTGTGGCTGCCAGCCGTTCATGAGAGTTCATGGCAGATTCCTTTGTCCGTGGAGGATGTGCGGGACAGTGTACCGCGAACCGAGTTTCCGTTCAAACGCTGGCAAGAACCAAGTCGGTGGATAGTACTCGGCAGCCAGCGGCTCACCGGCGACGTGCTCGATCGCCTCACGCACCACTGTCACATCCTGGAAGCGACTGGCGAGAGCTACCGTCTGAAGGACGCGCGAAAGCGGTCCTCCAGATGCAAGAAGCCGGCCACCAATGACAAAGCTGACAAGTAGACCGACCGTCAAGATCGTTCCTCCCCCATGGGGGAGGAATACTCTCTACAAGGCCAATACCAATCCAATTACAATAGACCCGTTAACACCCCGAGCGCTGCACTTTCAAACCGTTGCGCGCTGCACTTCTTGACCGGTGTCTACACCTACGGTCGCTATTTTTCGAATGAAACCGTCTGTTTGATCTCGCAGTAGCCACCGGCATTGACCGTTCGGTTGTAGCCGAAACCGATTACGCATCCGTACTTGCCACTGCGCGACTCGCCCGACCAGCGGCCTTTGCGATACGACCACGGCCAGTCCTGTTCGTGGTACGTCCAGCCGCCGTCGGCTTCGAAATCGCCCGTAGCGACCGAGCCGCCAAACAGATGCACGTCGTCCACGTAGTAGTAGCACTCGCAAAATTCCGTGGCCGGGTCCGTCATCGCCTTGTCCGCACGAAGCCGGAATACGAGTTCCGGCGACTTCCTGTCCTTCAGCCAGCGGTCGACATCGAGCACCAAGTGCTGCCAGCCTCCCTCGTCGCCCTCGACATCGTCCTCCCAAATCACTTGGTTGTCCAACAGTACTTGCTTGCGCAGGTAACCCTTGAGCGGGCCGTAGTAGCTGTCTTTCACCCACGCGCTGAGCACACGGCCAGCGGTCGGTGGATTGACCAAAATGGGGATTAGTGTCGAACCAGGAATGCCTTTCTCGTTGGATACGGTTAGTGCTACGTTGTAGCGGCCGGGCTGTCGAAAAGTGTAGGTGGCCGTCTTGTCAAATGCCCGGGGCCCCAGTGCGTCGGGGCTGTCGGCGAAATCCCAGCAATAGCGGACGATCCGGCCGCCTTCCTTGTCGTTGCTTTCCGATGCATCAAAGGAAACGGTCAAGGGCGCCTGGCCCGTGGCCGGCGTCGCCGTACCCTTGGCCGTTGGATGCCATTTCGCGGGGCCTGGGCCGTAGTGGTTGTCGTAGACGTGTGTGTGCTTCGTCGAACGGATGCTCAGTGCTGACTCCGGGCCGAGGTGAAAGAACCAATTGTTGTGGAACCTTGCTTCTTCCAGCGGGTTGCCTCGCAGCAGAATCGCAGGCTCGTCCGGATTGCGGAATTCGTTGTGGTGGATCAGCGTTGCGGCTCCGGCCTTTGTCGCATTCCCATGACGGTCAAACGACGGCTGCACATCCTGATCCAGGCAGATGTTGTATCGAGCTTCGTAACTGCTGTCCGCCTGCGAGCCGGAGCCGATGTGGTGTCGGCAGGCGTTGAACAGGTTGGCTTCGATCAATGACTTTCCGCCTCCGCGCACCCAAACGCCGTACCCGTAACCCCATCGCCGCGTGTGGTGGATGTCGTTGTGATGCACATGAGCCCCGCCGGCCACGGCCAAGTCGATGGCCCATTTGTTCCAGGCCCACAGTTCGCAGTTGTCTACCTCAAGTTCCTCGTGGTCGGCTCGGATCCCGTTGGCGATCTTGATTTGGCCATAGAAGTGGTCGCCGATTTCTGCAAACGGGCCGCGAAGGCGCAGGCCCGTGATCCGCACACCCTCGCCGCCGGTCTTGAACAGAGGGATCCATTTGAACTCGTCGGTCAGTGAGTTTGAATAGACGAGCGCCCCTTGTGACTCGCCTCGACCACGGCCGCTTGCCAGGGTGACGCCCCCGGGGATCGTCTGATCGTCCGCGGCGGTCATGTCGATCACCGCATCGTCGCGCACGTAGATGACCGTCCCCGGCCGCGCCTTGCGAATCGCGCTGATCAACTCGCTCCTCTTGGACACGACGAAGTCAGCAGACTGTTCCGACTTGATGTCGCGGTAGCCAGGGCCACCGCCGATCGGATCGCCCGTCGGATTCAGTTTATCGCCGTACTTCGCCGCAGGGCAGAACAACGGCCACCCGGCGACGAGGAGAACTAGCACCAAGTTGGAGATGTCGAATCGTAGCATCTGTACACCTTCGATTGACTCATGGTGGTGGATGGGCTCAAATGGGGCACACGATCTGCAGGGTACACTCCCTCAGAAGGAACAACCCGTTTGACTTGGGCTCCTCATTGTCTCATCACTACAGAGATCGTCATGCCACGAATATGCCCGATGATGAAAGCGAACGATGACTGGTATTATATGCTGTACTGCCACGATGGTGGTTGGCACTCGATGAAACAGATCCCAGGCGAAGTGCAGTTGGGCTGCTGTGCCGTCGAGCCAATGCCCGAGTACTGTATAGAAGAAAAGTCGGCCAAGGGGGCAACGCAGCAAGATGTGCCGAGCAGCTGGACGCCTCTCGAGGCCGACGCGCCCATCCCCATGGGAACGTCGTCGCCTGCTATCGAAGACGTTGTAGGGCTGGAAGTGGCGAAAGTAGAGGCCGAAATTGGCGGCCGGTGGCGACCGTTCAAGTTGTTCGTCTTGTCTTACAAGCACGTGTCACAGCCCAAACCGCATTTGGTGCGGGTGGGATTTGAGATAGAGCCCGTAAAGGGCCTCATTCGTGTGCCGGGTGCAACGGATGGTCCCTACGCCGGCACGTGCCGGATCACGCTCGGACCCGATGCGGACTACTTCTGTGTCTACGCTCAGTGAATGACGCACACGATCCGAAACCCCACGTAACCCGTACGGCCATCCGGATTATCTAGTCGCCTACAACTACTCCGGAGATGCTCTGGAGGTTGCCCGTGCGTGCCGCCTCGGTTGTAGAGCGGTTGTGTCGCCTGCTGTTCAGGATAGTCGCTGGCATGGCATACTTCGGCGGCGCTCCCGTACGTATCGAGCAAACCGAAATGATTGGGCCTCAAGTGGCCGACATTGTGGATTCTGGAATCTGAATTGTCACGGAACCAGGCATACTCTCGAAGCATCAGTTTGTCATCACCAAAGAAGCGGCCTGTCCGCGTGCCCCCGCGACAGGCGTATCCCCATTCGGCTTCCGTTGGCAAACGGTACCCGATCCGGTCTGCGTAGCCCTCAGGCAATCGAGCAGTCTCGTCAGAGTCTCCAGAATAGACGAGTTCGCGGGTGGAGACGCCAGGGGATTCGCGCTTCGTCAACTCTCGACAATACTCCGCCAATTCGGAAAACTTCAGAGATCGCGCCGGCTGGCGGCTCGACGAGTTGTCTAACGGCCTCCCAAAGACTAGCTCAAAGGTCCTGGAGATATCAGTCCTCGGGCCAGTGAATCGCTCAAAGAACTGCTCGAACGTTATCTCCGTTGCACTGATGGCATACGTATACTCGATAGTGCGCTTGTGTCGGGGCGCCTTTACGCCAAACGTGTTATCTTCCAGATGCGAGGCCCCCATCTGAAACACGACGGGCCCTTGAATGACGACCATCATCACGCCTTGGGAATTGAGAAACCAATCGAAGTCTCTCCGATATCCTCGTGGAATTGCGGCGTCCAACTCTTGTATCCGACTGTCAAGCCGCCAATTCTGGAACAACCAGCGGATTGCCGAATGGACTCCGGCGTCCGGATCGTCGGTGTAGAGTCGCTCGAGGGTCCGTCGAAGTTCGATGCGAGCGACTTGCGGATAGGCTTCGTAGTCCAGATCGCCGAGACTCAATATGATGGCTTGCCGAATTCCCGCGGCGTCTTCGTCGCGATCGTTCGCGTGCTCCTTCAGATGTTGGATCAAACGGATCGGGTCGATCCCGCTCGGCAAGAGACCGTGAATCAGATACGTCTGCAGAGTTGGATCCGCTGTGGGCTTGAGCAACGGCCAAAACTCATCGCCTGCCACAATTGACTGTCGATCAACGCGCAACAGCGAAATGGCCAGATTGCCCCGTTGTCTGCAGTACGCGACGTTGTCCCTCTCCGACAGGTCGGAAGGGGCTTTCTGGGCCAACGCCGTCTTCAGTGTGTTGACTAATCCCACGTCATCCTCGGGAAGTCTGTCGGCCAACAACAAGACTTGGTTCGCGCGCGCCTTTGGGATCAAATCCTGCAGACGCTTGGGCCGGTCGCGATTGTGTTCCGCCAGAATGCTGGCGGCCACGCGACCTTCGAGGTTCGCGTCGGATTGCTCGAACAGACGCACCAACGGGGCATCCAGAACGTCGCGTTTGGAAGAAAGTAGCGAACCCCATTGAGAGGCCAAGGTCGGATCCTGTGAGACGAGAATACTGGCTACGCCAGAAGCCGCTGCTTCCCAGCGAGTGCCGTTTCCTGGATCGAACTTGGCAAGCGCACACGCTGCTCGAAGCCGTTTGGCGTTGGCCTTCCACAGGTCAGCGCGCTCTGCCAGCAGCAGTTCGGCCCGACCACGGCGCGACTCTCGCTGCTTTCGCGTCAACCATTCACGGATAGCAGGCACGAGGTAGTCGTGTGTGAGTTGATAGTAGGGTTCGCCCTCTGTGATTTCGCTAGACGGCTCCTCCAATTCCTCGGCTATGCCTTCCGGGTCGGTGGGTGTAATCAGACGAACCTCGCTGTCCAGGATGCGCATCAACTCGCGGAAGTCTCGCGAATGGGCCTCGTAGCCGGATGCCGAGAGCAACTCGTCACGGGACCGCATATGCCCCTTGATATTCGAGCCGGACGGGGGCAAGAGGGCCTTTAGGACAGCGCGCACCGCCTTCTGGTGTCGGCGGTGTTCGGGTGGGGCGGTGGAACCGGAAAAGGTCTCTTCCAGAAAACTCACCCCCACGCCTTCCGTACCGCCTACTTCGCGCAGACTCGCGGACACCCAGGGCTTGCCCTTCATCATTTCGGCAAACAGCGCAAGGCGAACGCATATGACCATCCCATCTTCGGCCGGACCATCAATCGCTTGCTTCAGAAACCTCTTCTGTTCACCGGTCGTCTTCGCCGTGTCGTGAGGAAGATCGCCAAAGGCACGCCCGAATGCCGCCATAACCCTTCGTGCAACAAGTCCCTGCTTGTGAGCGTGGTGCAGCGCTTCGGCAACCGTGACGACAAGAGCGGAAGCCTGAACATGGCCGAAACGGCTCTCCCGGATCTTCGATAGAAGACTGGCTCCGGCGATGTACTTCGAGACAATGAAGCAGGGAAAACCGTCAGCGCTGCCAACATCGTAGACCGGGACAATATGCGGATGATCGACGCTGGCGGCTGCGCGAGCTTCAGCCAAGTAAGGTTCGGCGTCGGTGGCAGAATTGACAAGGCGTTTGCGCGGCACTTTGACCGCCACAGGCCGTTCCAGCTTCTCGTCCTGCGCCAGATAAACGAGGCCAAAACTCCCTTTTCCCAGCAATCCTTCCACTCGGTAGCGACCCGATACGATCGGGTAGTTGAACGGGCGAAGGTTCGGGGGATTCCTTTTTGCCGTTTGTCGAGTCTAGTGTCTCGGTACTGAAACCGTTGTCTGACATGATCGTGATCTGGACTGCTGTAAGACCGCGGACTCGTGCCCACCCCACACCATTGTAACCGAACTCAATGCTGCAAGCACTACTCGGTCGCTGCTTTGAGCCGCCGCAGTCAACACCTGTCGAAACTTGGAACCTTCAGTTGTTGGCCGCCCTTTCTTGCGGATTCTTGCGCGACGACGCCAGGCACGGTCATGGCGAGTGATTCGTAAATGTCGATGGCCGGTTCGCGGTCTTCCACCAGCGCGGCGACAAATTCGTGGGTTAGAAACGTATGCGAACCGCCGTGTCCCGATGCGACGCGCATGGATTCCGGCAGCAATCCCTGATAGTCCGGCAACGCGGTCACTGGAAGTGAACCGTGGGCTTTGACCGCGAATGGCTGGCCGCCGGAGCCCGGCATGTACAGCGATAGCTTCTCGCCCAACCACTGAGCCCGCTCGCCGCTAGCGACGACGTTAAACATCACGTTGCAGCGGCAGATGTTCCCACCGTTGCACTTGCACAAGGCAGTCATATTCCAAAAAGGATTGTCATACTGGTTCTTCTGCAAGTCCGGGTGATCGTCACCCCAGCCAAGACAGGAGACGTCCGTGATTCGTTCGCCTGTGACGCCAACGTGGAAGGCGGTGGAGTGAGTCGGATAGAGCATGGGCGCGTAACCGTGTCGCCATGTAGGTTTCCCGTTTTGCCACCAGTAGGCCTGCCCGTGCTTGCCGGCAAGATAATGGTAGTATTCGCATTCGCAATACACGAATTTGCCAAACGCACCATCCTGCCACAACTGCCGGGCAAGGATACAACCGCGCCGATAGTAGCTGGTCTCGGCCATCATATATTTCAAGCGGTTTTTTTCTTTGGTTTCCTTGAGCAATGCGGCTTCCTCAAGCGCCATCGCCGCAGGCACGGCGCAGATGCAGTGCTTGCCGTGGTTCATCACTTCGACACAATGCCGCACGTGATCCGGCGCACCGGTGAACACGGCAACCGCCTCGATCTTCGGATCCGCCACGAGCTTTTCGAGCGATTCGTATGCCTTCTTGCATTTGTAGACCTGCTGGAGGCGATTGCGCCGGTCGATACGAAGGTCGCTGACCGCTTCCACGACGCAATTCGGGTCCAGATGCCACTGGAATGACGCCCCGAATCCGCCTCCTACCACACCTATGCGGATCTTCCGCTCCGAATCCAGTTGTGCCTTGGCAGGTACGGCTCCCGCTAGACTCATCGAGCCGACAAAAGCTGCGGTACCTGTGGCCGTAAGAAAACCACGTCGTGAAACATCTTTGTCCGTTTGCTCAGTCACATCGTGCCTCCCGCGTACCTATCATCGAAAATCTCCGGCATTGCCCTACAGCCTGCCCCGTTTATGATAACGCCAGTTTGTGAACGTATTCAACGCAACTGCAGCTTCCCCGGAGTATGTTTCGATGAGACTCCACTTCACGGCTTTCCCCATCGCGGTACTTCTCTTTGCCTTGATTTCCATAGAGCCGGACCAGGTTGGCCACGCAGCAGATCAAGCGATAGCGCTTTTGGATGACACACGCTGGGAACGTGGGCTAATCGCATGGAGTCCGACGCCGGGCAGGCACGTACGGCAAGGAGAGTTGCGTCCCTGGCCCGATCGAGTCGCGCCGGAGTGGGGCGTGGCCCAGTGGCACAGTCAGTTCTCGCTGGCCGGATCGAAACGAGAGGAGTTGACTTCTGGAGCCGTGCGCTTCTCTGACGGGGCCAAGGCCGTTGTGTTCGGGCCGTCCGAAGCTGACCAAGCGGACATGGTCTTAGCGTTGGATGCGACCAAAGAATACGGCGAGCGTTCGCCGCAACCCGGTGATCCTTGGCCACATTTGTTGGTCGAACGACGACTGATCGAGCATCCCGCGGTGCCAGAATTGGCGTCTGTCAAGTTCCAGATCCAGTACCGGTTGCTGAAGGCTCGAGCGGAAGAACGACCTGGATGGAACGATCGTCGGCACACTGCCCAGTTCGTGTTTTATGTGACGCTGCAGAATCTTAATCGCAATTCGACGGGCCACGGCGACTACTTGTGGTTTGGTGTGCTGTTGTACGACCGACGTCATCGTTTTCCGTCCACTTACGCTGCCAAGGATGTCGGTTCCGCGAAGAAGAAAGGCACGGGCAAATTCATCTTCCAGCCTGATTTCAAGCGTTTGTCGCAGCAGAGTCCCCACGACGGCGAATGGGTAACAATCGACGCCGATCTTCTGCCGATGATGCGAGAGGCATTGGACGCAGCGTGGCAGCGAGGCTATCTTCAAGACTCGAAGGCACCGGCCGACTACCGCTTGGGCGGAATGAACATGGGCTGGGAGATCACGGGACCCATCGACGCCGCGGTTCAAGTGCGAGGACTCAGCCTTGATGCACAAATGAAGCAGGAGTAACACGACCCTGCCGTCGTTTAGGTTTAGCGGTGAGCATGTGTATTCGTTGCCGCCCTTAATTCGTTGGGAAAGAAGAGGGATTCCCAACGAATTCAGGGCGGCAACGAAATGGAGGAGACGGAGATCGACAATTCGTGAATCTCACTGATTCCGAAGAAGTCAATGCAAGGGGTACGTCGATGCGGACAGCCAAAATTCTGATCGTCTGTTTCTCGTGGATCGCGTCGTTGTTTGGCGATACGGTTGCGGCGGACGAATTCGCCAAGGCTGAGGGCACGCGACTGACGCTCGGAGGCAAAGAATTTCGCGCCATTGGCGTCAATGTGCCGCACTTGTCCCAAGGCTATATGGGTACATGGTTTCATTGGAGACGTATCTACGGAACGCGCGAAAGGATGCGTCAGGCGATCATCGAAGCCATTCTGGACGCCAAGCGACACGACGTGGCGTTCATCCGCTTTTTCGCATCGCCCGGCTATCCCAAGGGAACCGCCGAGTTGTACTTGAAGGACAAAGACGAATACTGGCGTCAGATGGACGAGTTGTTCGAACTGTGCCGTACCCACAACGTCAGGCTCATGCCGTCGTTGGGCGTCTTGTTCAAATGGAGCTTGGACTGCGGCGAGCTTCAAACAGCCGTGTTGGATCCCGATTCCAAAACCCACGCTACGACATATGGCTATGTGCGCGAGTTTGTGACCAGGTACAAGGACGATCCAAACGTTCTCATGTGGGAGCTGCAAAACGAAGCGTTTCTGCGAGCGGATGTGAACATGCAAGACCGCCCGGCAAAGCCCAAGGGTGTCTATCCACCGGGAACCAACAGCTGTCGAGAAAAATATACACTCGAAGACAGCTTCAGGTTCGACGACCTCGTCCGCTTCTACAAAGAGATGACCGCCTTTATCAAAACGATCGACCAAAACCACTTGGTCACGAGCGGCGATTCGGGCGTTCGAGAAGAAAGCGTATGCCGCCGCGAGACGTTCCCGGACTTCAAGTGGCGAAACGATACGTTGCGCGAGCATCTATCGAACTTGCTCGAATCCCAACCCGATCCATTGGACGTATTCAGTCTCCATCTGTACGGCAATTTCGCGACTCGGCGAAAGGTCGCCAATCTGCCGCATTTGGACTTCTTGCGCCATCGCGTCCGTGCCTTGCACGCGGCCAAGAGACCGGTGTGCATGGGCGAGCTTGGCCAATCTGATCCCCACTTCCAGGCTGATTCCGAGGCCAAGTGGGCGCGTGCGGCCATCGACATGCTGGACGAAGAAGGTGTCGCGCTCATCGCGCTGTGGGCCTGGCACTTCCCGTGGCAGAACAAAGATTTCAATATCCCCAACGGCGAGGCTCAGCCGCTGCTGATGAAGCGAGTGCGAGATTTCAACCAGCGGTATCTTGAAAGCGGAAGATGATTCGCCCCCAGAACAGCCGCCCGCACTTGGTTCTCGCGGATGAGCATGTAAACTGGCATTGATACGTTTCTTTGTGGCCCATGCGAGGAGAACGACGATGACTACCATCACACGCCGAGGATTCATCCAGGGGACCGCGGCCATGGCGTTGGGCGCGCCTTTGGCTGGCCGACTAGCCCATGCCGCCGAGACGAAGATTCATGTGGCCTGCAACCACTTTTGCTGGATCAACATGTACCGTCGGCAGAGCAAAGACTTCAACGCCGATCTCGACGCGGGGTTGGCCGAAGTGAAGCGATCGGGGATGGACGGTCTGGAAGCGATGCTTGGTGACGCGGCGTCGGCCGAACGAATCGTTCCGCTGCTGAAGAAGTATGGCCTTGAGATGCGTTCCTTCTATACGGGCGCGACTCTTCACGATCCCGGGGCGACGGACAAGAGCATCGAGCGGGTGGTTGCGACGGCTGCGAAAGCGAAAGAACTGATCGACTTGCGGATCGTCGTGGTTAACCCAACGCCACTTCGCGGGAAGGCCAAGTCGGATGCGCAGCTTGCTACCCAGGCTAAAGCCATGACGCAGCTCGGCGGGCAACTGGCAGAACGCGGTATGACGCTGGCCTACCATTTCCACTCGCCTGCGTGGCAGAACGAAGGCCGCGAGTTTCATCAATTGATGACTGAGACCGATCCAAAGCTGGTCAAGCTGTGCCTGGACACGCACTGGGTGTACCGCGGCAGCGGCAACAACGTCGCGCGAGTCTACGAAGTTATTGAGAAGTATGGCAAACGTGTCGCAGAACTGCATATCCGGCAGTCGAAGGATGGCGTGTGGACTGAGTGTCTGACTGACGGCGATATCGACTACGTGAAGGTAGCCGATGGACTCAAAGCACAAGGCATCAAGCCACTACTAGTCCTGGAACAGGCCGTCGAAAATGGCACACCGAACACGATGGACGCCGTAGAATCGCACCGCCGCAGTCGGACTTACGTGGAGAAGGTGTTCGCGAAGATCGCGTAGGATTGACAAACAAAGGAGCCCCTCCTGTGAACAATAGAAAGAACGGGATAGGACGTCGGCGTTTTCTCAAGGGGATGGCGACGACTGCGGCAGTGCCCATCGTTATCCCATCATCGGCTTTGGGACTGGCCGGGGCAGTCGCGCCAAGCAACCGCATCACCATGGGGCTGATCGGCTGCGGCGGCCACGGAACGGGGTGGAACTTGGATCGGATGTTCGAGAATCCCGATCAGCAAGTCGTCGCAGTATGCGACGTCGATTCTCGACACTTGGCGAATGCCGAGAAGAAAGTCAATCAACGATACTCGAAGACACTCGGCCAAGACTACCGCTGCGACGCGTACGACGACTTCCGCGATCTGATCAATCGTAAGGAAATCGACGCAGTGGACGTTGCCACACCCGATCACTGGCACGTCATCCCGGCGCTGATGGCGTTGAAGGCGAAGAAGCATGTTATCTGCGAGAAGCCGCTCACGCTGACGGTTCGCGAAGGGCGTATCCTTGCCGACGTGGCGAAGCGATCGGGATTGGTGTTCCAGACGGCATCTGAGAATCGGTCGATTGACTCCTATATCTATATGTGCGAGTTGGTTCACGGCGGCTTTATCGGCGAGCTTCGGCACATTAAGGTACTTCTACCGAAGGACAACGCCAGTCGAGGCAACACTGACTTCACGCTGCGAGAGCCTCCGGAATACTTGAACTACGAAATGTGGCAGGGCCAAGCCCCGTTGGCACCCTACTGCTCGGCACGCATCCATAACACATTCCGATGGAATCTCGCCTACTCGGGTGGCCGGCTCACGGATTGGGGTGCCCACATGATCGATTTGGCCCAATGGGCAAGCGGTCATCAGGAGACCGGGCCGGTGGAGGTCGAGGGCACTGGCGTGTTCCCGCCGCGAGATGCCATTTGGAATACGGCGGGCGAATTCGACTTACATTACCGCTACGCCAACGGCGTTACCATGCACGTCTGGAGCGAAGTGCCGGGGATCAAGTTCGAGGGCACTGAGGGCTGGGTCATGTTCCGTGGCTGGCGCGGGCCGCTTGCGTCCAGCGATCCCAAGATCCTGGCAGTCAGAATCCCCGAGGACGAACAGCTACATCGCCCAAAGACGATCGTCAAACGCTCGGGCGGCGGTGGAGTTCCGGGCGGCGAGCATATGGACTTCACGGATTGTATCAAGAATGGTGGAACGACTTACGCACCAGCCGAGGTCGGCCACCGTACGATTTCCATCGCACACATCGGCAATATCGCAATGCAGCTTGGCCGAAAGCTTCGCTGGGATCCAGGGAATGAGGAATTCAGGAACGACAACGAAGCCAACGCCATGCTCGCCCGCGAACAACGCGAGCCGTGGACTATCAACAACGTCGATTCATGGTTGAACGTAGGATAGAGGACAAAATGCCAGTTGGACTTATTGCCAGAATACTCTCTGAGAAAGGGATCGGCTTCATCGCGCCGGAGGACGGTGGTCAGGACGTGTTCTTTCACTGCAGCGTCGTTGCAGGTGGGCTGTTCGACCAACTCGCGGAGGGGCAGAACGTCTCGTACGATCTCGATCCGACAGAAGACACGAACGAACGACCACGTGCCGCTAGAGTAGCACCGTGTGACGAAAATCGCCCTGCCGGTGGCAAGGCAGTCGACACACCCATTACCCGCCATCCCCGAGCGCGACGTCGCAAGCCAACCTGGAGAGACTAGCGCGTGTCGCACTCACATGTAGCGGTCGCGGCGGCGTGAATCCGAAGCAAGACCGACAAAATAACGCTACAGTGACGTGATGCGCGTTCTACTCACCGCGAGAGCTTTGGGTCTGTTTCTTGCTATCCCCAACGTTGCGGTGACAGGAGTTGATGTTGCGTGAAACTCAAAGTCGCGTTCGCCGTGGTGTTTCTGTTGACTATGCTCGTGTGGGTCGTTGGTCTTGGCCGCTGGTTAGGTGGTCGCCACTGAACTGCTGGCACGACGACATCGACATCGCAACGGGCCGAATTCGTCATCAACGTTACTTGCCCATCATCCGATCGAGCCCCGGAAGACCCATCGAGCGGGGCTAAGTTCTCAATAGTTAAGCAAAGAGTCTTTCTAGCTCGTCTTTCTCTGTGGGCTTCACATCAATTTGATTTCGTGCCTTGGGCGTTAGGCCAAACTCTAAACTGAGGCGTCTAAAGTTCTCATACGCTTTGCTAGTGGCGGTCAGCACCCGTTGCGCCTCTGTTGTTGTCCAATCCTGTATCTTCTCTAGTGCCTTCTGCGCCTCTAAATATGTTGCCCACCATTGAACGAGGGCCGTTAATGCTGGGGCGTCTATCTCCGTAGCCGTGCCGATTTCGTGTAGCTTGGGCGTGATGTAGTCCCAGAGCTTACGGGCTTGGGGCTTCAATCCTTTGGGCCTTACAGGTAGGCCGATAGCTTGGGGCGTAGTCTTGATTCTGGATTTATCATATTCCCCTTCGAGTATCTTGATACTGTTACCTTTTGCTGATCTTGCCATACCTGTATCTATCAAAATTGTGCGAAAAAAAGAGGAACGGGAGGCATTCGATTTACAGACCAGCCAGAATTAGAAAAAGAAGCCCCCTACCCGCTCTCATTGATACCTAGCCTCAATAAGAGGCTTTCGGTTTGCCGCCTAGCGATTTATTAAGATCGAAAGGTATTCTGATAACGGCCACGGATGGCAATTTTTAATTTGATTTGGCTATTCGCCCCTGGCTGAGCGTATCGAGTGGCAAGGCTTGCATAAGGCCCGCCAGTGGCGAGAATCCCAGAATTGGGCCTTATCGTCAGCAATTTTAATCGTGTGGTGTATTTCGTTGGCTGCGGTGGTCTTGTTATTGGTCAAACAATCGAGGCAGAGAGGATTAGCGGCAAAGTAAGCCGCCCTTGCGTTCCGCCATTTTCTATCATTGTAGAGCTTCTGCGTTTCCTTACGCTCTGGGCTATCGGGCGTCTGTATCGGCTTACAATCGGGACATGTTCCAACGATTACGTTTTGACATACGGGACATATCCGGGTATTCTTACGTGTCGGCATACCGTATGTATCCACCAACACAAAGGAATTGGGACAATGGCTAAGAAGAAATCAGCGAAGAGGGCCGCGCCCTCAATGCCTTGCCCGAAATGTGGCAAGGGAAATCACCCGCGCAAACTGGTGTGCGAACATTGCGGAGCAGAATTAAAGAAGGCCGCGCCAAAGAAGAAGACAGCAGCAAAGAAGGCAGCACCAAAGGCCGCGCCCGCTACTGATTTGAAATCCGCCTTGAAAGCTGAAAGGGCTAATTTGCAGCAAAAGATGGACGCTATTGA
>CAZUAH010000234.1:0-20557 GCA_964617665.1 uncultured Pirellulaceae bacterium | reverse complement strand
GAAATCCGAGCCGCTACTTCATGGCCACGCGCTCGCAGAGTGCGCCGCCGGAGGGAAGGCGTGGCGAAGGTCGCACTGGGCGGAACGCGTGCTCGGGCCGTCCTAACCGGCGAAACAAACGGAGTAGCTCAAGGAGGCCTGCTTGTTCTGCAACCAACGAATATGGGTACGTACACCTTTGACGAGTTCGGCGTGTTAACGGAAGTAGGCATTGCGCTGCGACGTGAGCTGCATTGCGGCATCACGGCGAGTGTCGGTTACTCGTTCCTGCACTGGAACACGGTCTACCGAGCTGGTGACCAAGTCGACACGACCGTTAACCCAGATCAGATCATCCCGCCTGGAGCCGGACTTGGCCCCGCCCGTCCATCCTTTCCTTCGCAGAGTGCGTCCTTCTGGGCGCAGGGACTGCGATTCGGGTTAGAGTACACATTCTGAACTGTACCAATCGGCGGCCAGCTTTCAGCCAGAGGCTTCGCGCAATCCTCCATCGAGTTGCAGGCAGACGGATGGCCATATTCAGTCGTCTGACCAAGAGGTTCACATCGATGCGTCGTCAAGACGAGCCTCTAGATCGCTGACATCGGATCTAAGGCGTTCGTTCTCGGCCGCCAGTTCCTGAACGGCTCTGATCAAGACCGTTACCAACTTGTGATAGTGGATCGCCTTGATGCCGGACGCGTCGGAAGCGATGAGCTCGGGAATCACCTCTTCGACTTCCTCGGCGACGAAGCCCACCTCGTGCTGGTGAGCTAGCAGACGACTCTCATCGATGGTCTCTCCATTGCTCCCCGCCATGCGTAGGTCGACATGGCTCGTCCAGTCGAAACGCACAGGGGCGAGACGCCTGATGTTGTTTAGCCCGTATGTCCCAAGAAGACTCGTCCTACTCGTAGGTCTCTGATTCTTGGACTCTGGTGCGGTAGGGTAGTGAGGCGTCTGTCCCGCAAGGAAAACCAGAGGCCAACAGGATCGAATCACGATACCCCTATTCTTTGGGGACGGTTTGGGCGCGAGAATGTCACGCACTGCGGGAACGGCTGTCTGCAGACAACAATTAACCAAGCGCTCGAACAGACAAACACCACCAAGCATGAGTGCTGTTGGCTAAGTCACCCATATTCGAGGGTTGTATGTGTGACATGCTGCACGGATTATCGTCCTTATTCGAGTAAGGGGGTTCAGCCGTTTCGTTTATCGTCAGCAGGGAGGGACAGCGATGCTCGTTCTCACGAGAAAGTCGGGGGAAGACATCTACATGGGCGAGAACATCCGAATCGTGGTCCTTGCCATACGAGGCGGCCACGTCAAGATCGGCTTGGAAGCGAGCGACGACATTCCAATCAGGCGAGGGGAACTCCCCAACTGGGACGATACGCGGCGGAAGCCCGATGGACGTTGTTCGTTAGTTGGGCTGGCGCACGACGGTGGGTGATTATTTGAGGCGTTCCGCAAGAATGGCTGAACCGGCACGCATCCTTCAGGCCGGGAGCTACAGCCTTCGCTGAGCCATGATTCACTATGTTCCTTTGGAGACACTGCCGAACGATCTATGCGTGCCCCCGGAGCTAGAGCATCGCTTCTGGTACGAGGTGGATAAGAGCCGTCTGGCCTTTGACGGTCCGATGTACAAGGCAACGTTTGACAAACTCTGGGCGTTGTCTGGCGACCGACAATACCGCTTTGCCGTCGAGGAGTTGTTTCGTCGGTGCGTTCCGGAAGAACCGTCCGTTTCCAACACGTCGGTTTGCAGGCTGCTCATTGGCGGACTGGTGTTGGCAGTGATCACAGTTGGTTCTGTGGTGCTTCTTCTCTGTCTCTGAGAAGCAACGATTCGGACCTCATAACATTCCAGTCACTCGGATGCGCCCGGCTAGGCAAACGTCTTGGGATTTCGCGTTCGCACATACCTCTTCGACATTCTTGAACGTCGGAAAACTGTGCGTACCTGTCCACAGGTGTTGTTCGGATGTTGACACGCCGAAGCCAATGGACTATTCGACGCATCCGCTTTTCGGAACGACAGACAAATTTCGTCCTATTAGATTGTACGAGGTACGACAATGAACCGTGGCCACGACCGCAGCCTGCGTCGCAACAAGACGTCAAGAACACAGCCCATGATGCTGCTGATCCTGGGAGGTGTATTCTCGGGGATTTGCGGACCGGCGAGGGTGAGTCTCGTTCCTTTGACCATTGCGGCCGAGGCCCATTCTGAAGCAACAAGCTCGTTCGCTGCACGTACCGGCTACATTGCCTTCGAGACCTTTGGCCGAGACGACTCGATCACGCATGTCGAGCTATTGCCGTTTCTGGAGGCCGACGGACATACGATCTTCGCCGACACGCGATTCTTCGCTAGCAATCAGGGGCTCTTTGGAGGAAACCTCGGCGTCGGCTACCGGTTCGGTTTGCCTGATTTGAACCGGTTCTTCGGTGCCAGCGTCTGGTACGACACGGACCAAACGACTGGCGAGCTGTTCCACCAAATGGGCCTGAGTATCGAGACGTACGGAACATATTGGGACGTGCGCTCCAACGTCTACTTTCCAATTGTTGATGACGAAAAAGACTTCCAGCTTTCGGTACAAAACCAACAGTTCGTTGGAGACCAGATTATCTACGACGGCTTCCGAAGATTCGGTGAATCCATGGAGGGTCTCGATTACGAAATCGGCCTCCCGTTACCGATGGGGTTTGCCGCCAGTCACGACATTCGGGTCAACGTCGGCTGGTATTGCTTTTTCGGTGAGGCCGTACCGGACATCTTTGGCTACAAGGTCTGCGTGGAAGGCAATGTGATGGACGGTGTAGCCATGCAAGTCGAAATGACCGATGACAAGACATTCGGCACAAACGTGACGTTTGGCATCGCATTGACGCTGCCCGGCAGAGGCACCAGCGACAATGACAGCGGTATTCCGTTACCGAGACGGAACAACGAGTTCGTTCGACGTAACTACAACATCATCGTTTCCAAGCAGGACGATCTGCAAACCGGTCTGACGGCCACCAATCCCGCCACGGGACAAGCGTACGTGGTACAGCACGTCGCCAGTGCGGCTACTGGGTCGAATCTTGGTACGGCGGAGAATCCGTTCCAGGCGATCGCCGCGGCCCAGGCTGCTGGCGGCGACATCGTTTTCGTTCATGCCGATAGTGTGTTCAACGAGGGACTGATCATGCAGCCGGGAGACTTGATACTTGGGGAGGGGGCGGTGCATTCAGTTTCGTACGGCGTCTACGGCAACGATCTGCTCCCCACTGCCACCCGCGGTACTCTCCTGCCCACGCTGCAAGCGGTTGCTGGCGACGCCATTACGTTGGCCTCCAATGTCCGCTTGTCCGGCTTCGTCGTAGACAGCCCCACTGGATACGGCATCGTGGGGAATTCCGTGGAAAATGTGGAACTGAGAAACGTCCAAGTGCTAAACGCAGGAATGGACGCCATTGCCTTGCAGAATGCGGGCGGAGCTAACCTGTTCGCGGACATCGACATCACGGGGACCGCAGGTTCGGCATTCCGCGTGGGCGGCGGGGCGGCCGATGTGCTTTTCAGCGGCACGATCAATAACTCCGCTGGCCGAGCCCTCGTGGTGGAAAATACGACCGGAGGGATGGTGGACCTGTCGCAGGCAACAATCAACGACGATGGTGGACAAGGTGTACTGCTGGCAAATATCGACGGCGGCGTATCGGTGGGCGAGGTGAGCGTCCTTAACAGCACAACGACGGGTATCGAGATCCAAGGGGGTAGTGGCAACTTCAGTTTCGATGAGGTGAACATCACGAATTCTGTCGGGGACGGCGTGAGGATGGTCGACAGTACGGCAGGTGCGTCTTTCGGCACACTGAACGTTACGACCGACAACACCGTCGGCTTGTTCGCGCGGGACAGTGGGCCGTTGACCATTGACGGCGGTACGATTGCCATTACGGGCGATTCGGCAGTGGACATCGAGAACACCGAGACGGACATCAACCTTGCCAGCGTGTCGAGCGACGGTGCCACGGCCGGTATTCGAATCGTTGACAGCCCCGGTAGCTTCACGGTGTCAGGCGACGGGGATTTCGGCACCGGAGGTTTGATTCAAAACGCAACGACAGGCGTCTTGCTGGCAAACGCCGGCAGCGTCACCCTCCAGTATGTCGATCTCGACGCCAACGGAATTGGGGTCGATGCATCGAATACTGAAAACCTGCACGTGAACTACGCCCGCGTAACCAACTCGACTAGCTACGGAATCAACTCACTTAATTCGACAAACCTCCAGATTCACAATTCTACACTTGAGAACAACGGCGGCGCGGGCCGCAACAGCATCCGGGCCTATGTCGATGCTGTTGGTGACTACACATATACCTTCAGCGCAAACACAGTCGTAGACAATTCAGACGGCGCATTCTCTATTCTGTCGGCTGGTGCAGCAGACGGTTCGTCACTTACTCTGACGCTTGACGGCAACGTCATCGACACCAGTCGACTCGGCGCGGACGGAATCCGTCTGGCATGGAGCGGCCCGGGAATCGCTTACTTCCTCGACAACCAACTGACGGGATCAGGTGGCTTCAACGACGGGATCGACATCGTGGCAAACTCGACGACGGAACTCGTGCAGATCGGACTCACTGGAAACGAATTCACATTCGCAGGCGGCAACGATACCGGGGTGAGGATTACCACCCGCGGCCCTTCAGTACTGAGTCTGGACACGAATACGGTCACGCTGAACGGGGCCGATGGTACAGGCATGGATTTCACGCTTGCTGAATCCGCCGAGGTATACCTTCATTCCAATGCCATCACCGACAATGTATCGGGGGGCACTGGAGTGCGATTCACCTCCGTCGACGGCCCGTCTGTCTTCTATATCGACTCCAATTCCATCAACCTTGCGAGTACAACGAACATCATCGACGAAGGGATCATGTTTCTCTCGGTCACGGATGTAGTCAACCTGGACGGGACTTACGACAACTCCATAAACGGTGCAACGACAACTTTCTTCGCACCCGCTGGCGCAACAAACGGCCACATCTTCATCAACGGTTCGGGCGTCCCATGGTGATAATCTCTCAGGTCTGCCTTCGATGGCAATTGTCGGACAAACACCTTATATAGGCAGCCAATCGTCATCTTCGCCAAATACCTGGTCCGACGAGACTTCTGACGAGGCCTCGCCTTCTCCTTCGGCTTGATCGTTCAGATTGATTGTCACGACTAGCGATTCGCGGACACCGTCCACGTTCGTCACGTTCACGTTCAATGTCTGCGTAGGACTCGTCTCGAAATCCAAGGCAGCGCTATCGGCGACGGTAATCTCGCCTGTTTGCCGGTCGATGGCGAACACATCGTCGAGCGAATCGAGTTCCGCTTCGATCAAATCGGCAAAGTCGTCGACCGTCGCGGGGTTGGTGATCTGTTGGCCGTTTAGATAGAACGCGGGAGTACCTGGCACGCCGAGGGTCGCGGCGGCGTCCATGTCACGGGTGACTCGAACTTCTACTTCCGGATCCGCCACGTCGTCACGGAATTGGTCCAAATCCAGCCCGAGTTGGGTGGCATGGGTTTCAAAGAACGAAGTTGGATCAGCGGCCGTTTCCCATTCATCTTGGTTCGTGAACAACAAGTCCGCCATCTCGTCGAACATGCCTTGCCGACCGGCGGCTTCAGACGCAATAGCGGCGGCAAACGCGTTTGCGTGGATGCTGGTCAGCGGAAAATGGCGGCGGGCGATCAGCAAATCGCCGTCGAAGTCCTGCGCTAACTCATCCAGAAACATATGCTCCGTCGCACACGGCGGGCACTGAAAATCCAAGTACTCGATCAACACGACCGGAGCGGCAGGATCGCCCGACAGATGGTCGTCGGCAGCCAGCTTCAGTTCGTCTGTAACGGCTGGGTCGTCGACTTCGAAGATGAGCGTATCACCCAGTTCGCCTTCAGGCGTCACTTGGCCCATCACGGTTCCTTCGGCGCTGTTTTCGTCAACCGTGAACGAGTTCTGCTCCGTGACGTTTATGATGACCGTGGTCGCTTCCGTCAAAGCAACGCCATCGTCCGTACTATAGGTGAAAGAGTCCGTTCCACTGAAATCAGCATCGGGCGTATACGTAAACGAGCCGTCCGATTGCAGCGCCAAGGTACCGTTCACTGGACTGTCGACCAGTACCGCCGTCAGGCTGTCGCCATCGACATCAGTGTCATTTGCGAGCACGCCGGAGACGTCGCTGACGATCAAGGTGGTATCCTCGGCGGTGGTGTATGCATCGGCGGCGGCCAGCGGCGCGTCATTCACCGAGTTGACACTAAGCGTTACTGTAACTTCGGCCGAATCGTCGAAGCCGTCGTTCGCGGCGTAGGTAAACGAATCAATGCTGTTGAAGTCTGCCTCGGGCGTGTACGTGAACGAACCGTCCAAGTTCAGCATCAGCACTCCGTTCGCCGGACTGTAGGTTAGGACCGCCGTCAAGTTGTCGCCATCCGTGTCGGTGTCGTTGACTAGTACGCCAGCGGCTTTGTCGATCGTCAACGCTGTGTCCTCAGTCGCCGTGTATATCTCGCCGGCCGCCACGGCGGGTGTGTTCACAGTAATTGTCACCACAGCCTCCGACGATGCGGAAGCGCTATCCGTCGCCTCGTAGGTGAACGCGTCCGTTCCATGGAATTCCATATTCGGTGTGTACGTGAACGAGCCGTCGGGATCCAGCGTCACGCTGCCATGCACGGGGTCCGTGACGACTACTGCGTTGAGTGTGTCGCTACCACTATCGTTAGCTAGAACGCCAGCGTTTTCCTCCACGACCAGCACGCCATCCACGGCAACGTTGCATGCGTCATCCGCAGCCAAAGGAGCTGCGACACTGACATTGAAGACTTCACGATCACTCAATGGTGGAAAACCATCGTCGATCACAAGCACGGGAAATGCGAAATCTCCCAGCCCATCAGTCGTGTCCGGCGTCCAGCGAATCACAGCCGTGTTGTTGTCCGATTGCTCCAACGTAGCGCCATCCGGTACTGTCGAATCTGGGTCATCACGATCCAGGATGAAGGTAAGATTGTCTCCGTCGGGATCGGTTGCTGAAAGAGGTATCGCCAGTAGCTCGTCGAACGAAGCCTGTATGTCTGAGATCGCCGCCAAATCTGGAGGACTATTCTCGCTCACTTCAACAACTAGAACCTCAGCGTCCGCTAGAGGGGGATCGCCTTCGTCCACTGCAATGATCACAAACTCGATTGTGCCCGTCTGGTCATCCGCCGGAGTCCAGCGAAAGAGTCCGTCGGTCGTGAGCGTCGCCCCGACTGGCGTGTCATCGGGATCCAGTTGTAGCCGAACGGTATCGCCGGTCGGCCCTCCATCGGCATTCAGGTCGGTGACAGTGGCTCCCGCTACATAGAGATCCAACGAGAACGCCTCTCCCACATCCACCGATTGAACACCGATCATCGCGAGATCCAAGTCCGGTGCAAACGCATTGCCCGCAAAGCCGCTGCCATCCAGCAGCAAACGCGACTCCAAGGACTCGTGTACTAGACGACGTCGCGGCTTCCGGTTTGCGTTCCTGCGCGACGTCCGTTTTCGATCACGCCTCAATTCCCAGTGGCCTAACATCGAGACATTCCCCTTCAAAAAAACTACAGGAGCACTCGCCCTCGCGCGTGCTGATAAGCCTTCTGTTGTTTTAGGACGATCGCAGATTGGGATTGTCACAGCTTTGTTTGGAAGCGACTTATTGGTCCGCCCAGGGAAAATATCCGTTCGTCCAGCGCATTCCGGAAGTTCGGTATGCCCAGGTTATCACGACACGAACTGGTGTGACGGGAGGGACTTTGTGGGCATGTGCTGCAGCAACCGGCAGAGAGCCTAGGCAGGCATTATGTCAACGAGGAAGGTCTCCTGATTCGCCTCTCCATCTCCATTGACGACGATCACGCGAATTTCGAACCGTCCAGAGGAAGACGGCGTCCACAGGAACCTGCCCGTGTCGGAGGCAATGGTCGGTACAGCTTCGCCGTCCGGAATACCGCTGGACTCGAGGTCCAATTGGAAGACATAGTCCGAATCGTCCACGTCTTCAAGTGTTACCGTAAAGTCAATGGTCTGGCCGACGATCCGTTGCGCCACATTGTTGGAGTCCGTAAACTCTGTAGGCAGCACGATAAGTGCGGGATCGTCTGTAGGCACCACGTTGACGACAACAGTGCCGATATTCGATTCAATGAGGCCGTCATTGGCCACATAACTGAACGAGTCCACACCGTTGAAGTCGGCGTTCGGCGTGTAGGCAAACGAACCATCGGCATTCAGCGTCAGTGTCCCGTTGTCCGGCGAATCGACGAGTAACGCCGCTAACGCATCTCCTTCCGGATCGCTGTCATTGGACAGTAGCCCGAAAACGGCATCGGTCGCCAGCACGGTATCCTCATCGACGCTGTACTCGTCACCGGTCGCCACGGGCGCATCGTTGACGGGGTTCACGCTGATCGTCACGGTGACCACGTTCGACGAAAACGTGCCATCGCTGGCTTGATAGGTAAAGAAGTCGGTGCTGTTGAAATCAGAGGTTGGTGTGTACGTGAACGATCCATCAGCGTTTAACGCCAGCGTGCCGTTTGCTGGGCTGTTGATCAGCAGGGCCGACAAGGTGTTGCCGTCGGCGTCACTATCGTTGATCAACACACCATTGGCCGCGGAGACGCTGAGCGTTTGGTCTTCGCCTACGGTATAAGATTCGCCATTCGCAGTCGGAACGTCCGTCATGGGATTGACAGTGATCGTGACGGTCGTAGTGCTCGAGCTGAAGGTTCCGTCGCTGGCTTGATAAGTGAAGGAATCCGTGCCGCTGAAGTCCGGGTTTGGGGTGTAGGTGAACGAGCCGTCAGTGTTCAGCGCCAATGTGCCGTTGGAGGGCGAACTCACCGTCTGAGCCGTCAAGGCGTCCCCGTCGGCATCCGTATCGTTGGCCAACACGCCGCTGGATGATGCTATGCTGAGCGTTTCGTCTTCACTGACGCTGTACTCATCGGCGTATGCGACCGGCGTGAAATCGTTGCTGTCCACCGGCGTGACGGTGATCGTGACCATCGTGGCACTGGACATCGCTTCGCCGTCCGTTGCCTGGTAGGTGAAGGAGGCCGTGCCCGCAAAGTCTGCGTTGGGCGTATAGGTGAACGAGCCGTCAGCACTCAATGTTAGCGAGCCGTTGGTCGGATTGCTGACCACCGTCGCGGTGAGCGGATCGCCATCGGCGTCGGTATCGTTGGCCAAGACGCCCGACGCGGCCGAGATGCTCAATACGCCGTTCTCGTCCACGGTATAAGTGTCGCCCGACGCGGTGGGCGCAGAGTTGATTTCGTCCGGCACATCGGTGCCGCCGTCACGGATGGAAGCGGCCAGGCTGCTATCCCCGGCCATCTCCTCCGCATACGCAACCGTCTCTCGAAAAGCCTCTTCGCGACTCGTAGAGGCAAAACGCCAGACGACGCTGGTATATTCCGACATCAAATTGGATTCACCAAAGTTGTTTTCTGTGAAGCCCTGGCCTCCGGACAACACAATATTGCTGATCGTGTCGTTTCCTGTCGTTGCATTCGGAATGGTTGTCGAGTCGATCCCGTCGGATAGCGACGCCGGTTGCCGCTCGGTCAGTTGATAGTTGCCCGACGGCAGTTCGTCGAAGATGTAGAGGCCGCTGTTGGGCGTAATCATCGGACGGTTGATCGCTTCGCCTGACGTACTGGTGCCGATCAGCGTGATCAATGCGCCTGGTACGCCCGTTTCATCTGCGTCGCGCACTCCATCACCGTCCGCGTCGACGTAGACGTAGCCCGATAAGCTGTTGCTGCTCGCCTCCGACACCGTAACGCTGACGGTCGCCGTATCCGTCAATCCGTCCGTGTCTTGGATCGTATAGGTGAATGTGTCGGTGCCCGTGAATCCCACGGGCGCAGTGTAGCTGATCGAATCCGCATTGAAGGTGACGATACCTCCGGCGGTGCCCTGAGTTACGGAAACAATCGACAGCGTTTGCGCCGGGTCGGGGTCGGACGTGTCGTTTGCCCGCACATCCAACGTCTGGACCGTTCCGTCGCTGGGAGCATTGAACGAGTCGTCCGTTGCCGTCGGGGGATCCGCCTGATTGTTCACAGTGACCGTCACGGCCGTTGCGGACGAGGAACTCACGCCGTCCGAGGCGATGTAGGCAAAAGTGTCCGTGCCGGTGTAGTTTGCATTGGGCGTGTAAGTGAACGAACCGTCGCTGTTCAGCGTAACCGCACCATTGGCAGGTTGCGTACTGATCGCTGCAGTCAGCGTGCTGTCGGGATCGGAGTCGTTGGCCAATACGCCCGAGGACGCGGCCATTGTCAACTGGCTGTCTTCATTGACCGAATACGAATCAACAACCGTTGAGGGCGGATCGTTCACTTCGGTAAAGTTGATCGTCACCGTGACCGGATCGGAAACGCTCGTACCGTCGCTGACCGTATGTGTGAAGGAATCCGTACCGCTGAAGTTCGCATTGGGCGTATAGGTGAACGAACCATCGGCAGCAAGCGACACCGAGCCGCCCACGGGCTGCGTGCCGATCGTCGCTGTCAGCGTATCGCCGTCCGGGTCGGTGTCGTTGGCCAATACACCGGAGGCCGCGGCGATGCTCAGCGCCGTATCCTCCGTGGCAGTGTACGAGTCGGCTAGAGGTGTCACAGGGTCATTTTTTCCCGCAACGTTGATCGTCACTTTGGCCACGTTCGAATCGTCGCTCTGGTCAGACGCCACGTAGGTGAAACTGTCTTCGCCGAAGAAGTTGGTGTTGGGTGTGTAGGTAAAGGAGCCGTCGGTGTTCAACGTCACTGATCCATTGGTGGGCTGATCGACAATCGCCGCGGACAGCGTTCCGGAATTCTCGTCACCGTCGTTGGCCAGAATGCCGCTGGCCGCATCGACCGTTAGCGGCACGTCTTCGTCGGTCGAGTATTCATCGGGATAGGCCGGTATCACTCCCAATACAGTCAAGTCGACCGTTTGCGAAGTCACGTTGCCGGCTTCATCTGTAACGCGAATCGCAAACGTCTGCGGAACGACCTGGCCGGCTGTAGGTGCCCAGGAGACGACACCCGTCGCCGAGTCGATCGTCATGCCGGTGGGCTCGTCGGCCAGCGAATAAGTCACGCCCGCTTGGCCTTCGTCGGGGCTATCGGCGTCGAACGTATAAGTCTGATCGGCCTGTGCCACATCGGGTGCCGGACTGGCAATCGCGGCGGGCGGCACGGTGTCGATGGTAATGACCAGTGGAGTGGATGCGGAGCTTTCGCCGCCGTTTAGCACCTGCGTGGCCGTGATGTTGCAAGCCCCGTCCGCGAACGACGTCGTGCCGTCCGTAGCGACCGTGGCAACGCCCCCGGATGCAACGGCTGCCCCGATTTGTACGCCGTCGCGGAAGATGTGCACCTCGGCTCCGTCCAACACGCCGCTAACCTGGAACTGCAGCACGGTCGCGGTTGATGCGTTATTGAAGTTGGTCAGATCATCGTCGTCCGCAGCGCCGCTATCGGCTACCGCCAATAGGTCCACACCGGTGGGCGCGGAAATCGCCGCTTCGCCGAAGTCCGTGTCCGTGTTCTCCCGTCCAATTTCGACCGTAACGGCATAACTTCCCCCCGACGGCACTGTTGTGAAGCGACCGGCTGAAACGTCCGCGCGTACGGTATACGTTCCCGCGGCGACCTGAATCAGATACTGCCCATTGGCGTCGGTTGTCGTCGAGACTTCACCGGAATCAAACACACCGTTGTTGTTGGTGTCCAAGTAGACCGTAACGCCGGAAATCGTCGTTTCCCCTGCGTCGAACACACCGTCGGCATCGGCGTCCAGGAATTTCACGCCCGTGATTTCGCCTTGACCTTCGACCGATTGGACCACGACAAGTTGATTGGTCGTGCTGATCGGTAGCTCGCCGTATGGCGACGGATTGCTGTAGTCCACCGGGAACGCGGCGATTTCGTCCACCGTGGTCATGTCGAACACTTGGCCAAAGACGGTGTAGCCATCGTAGGCACCCTCATAACTTGCATCGAGCGACGAGTTGTCGGCCAGGTTGACATAGAACTGGCTGGTGGCGCTGTCCAACTCCGCGGTCCTGGCCATGGCCAGAGTGCCCCGTGTGTTGGAAAGGAGCGATTCGTTGGCGATCGGTGCGTCCGTTGGGAGTTCGTAGAAGTACGAAGTGTCGTAGTACGTGGTATAGTCGGTCGTGAATCCGCCTCCTTGGACGACGAAGCCGGGGACCGAGCGATGGAAGAACGTACTGACGTAGTCGCCGTCGTTGACGTAGTTCAAGAAGTTGTCGACAGTTATCCGCGTTTCCTCTTCGAACAACTCGAACACGATGGGGCCGAAGTTCGTATTCAGCGACACGACCGGATTATCGCCGTAGACCAGCACGATTTCATCGCCGTCCTGGATGACGTAATCGCCGAACTCCGTCGATATGTAGCCGTTGACAAACATCTGGACGGTACTGGTTGAGTCGGTAAGATTGTCGAGCAACTGTTCGGCGCCCAGGACGGCATCGGGGTTGTCGCCCGCCAAGCCTGCATTAGTGCGCCAGGTGTCGAAGAAATCACCGAGCGTCACCGTGCTGGCTGGATCAATAGAGACTTCCCCTGTGCCGTCGGTTGTGAAGGCCAAAGCCGTGCTGCCATCGCTGTACACGCCGACGTTGCCGGGAATGGCGAGCGGTTGGCTGTTGACAGAAATCGTGAGCCGAGCCGTGTCGTGCGTGCTCTCGCCTTCCGGCGGCAGCACCCACAGCTCGGAGTTGAAGCCGTCGTAATCACCGGCAAAAACCAAGGCCCCGTTCACGGCTGTCAAATTCTCGGGCCACAAACCATCCGTGCCAGGCACCGAATCGTCGATCAGTACGGTTCCCTCCGCAGTTCCATCGCTCTTCCACAGCTCTCGGCCGTAGGTGTCCGTATAGGCCGAGAAGTAAAGCACGCCGTCCACAGTTCCCATATGGAACGGGAACGAATTGTTTGGCTGTCCATCGTAGGTATCAATGCCCGTATCAATGTCTTTGACCAGCACCGTGCCGGCTTCAGTACCGTCGCTCTTCCACAACTCCTTACCGTACACGCCATCGTTCGCCGAAAAGAAAAGCGTTCCATCCAGCTCCGTGAACCCGGGATAATTGGACAGATATCCGGCGCTGCCCGTTTCGATGTCCTTGAGCAGCGCAGTGCCTCCGCTGGTGCCGTCCGATTTCCAAAGCTCCTCGCCGTGTACACCGTCGTTGGCGATGAACAGGAGCTTTCCGTCAACTTCGATAAGCTCCTGCGGCGAGGATGAATTGGGGGCGTAGCCGTAGCCGGACTGGTAGCTGGTCCCCGTGTAGATGTCCTTGACCAGTATCGTGCCGGCGCTCGTCCCGTCCGATTTCCACAGTTCTTGGCCATTTGTGCCGTCGTCTGCCACGAAGAACAAGGTGCCATCGACCGCCGTCATCTTCGTTGGATACGACCCGTTGGGATAGTCAGCCCAGAAGTTGCCGTTGTAGTAGTAGGGATACGTCCCAGGAAAGATGTCCTTGACCAACACGGTGCCGGCACTGGTGCCATCCGACTTCCATAACTCGCGCCCCGAGCCGTCATCGAAGTTGTAGGCCGAGAAGAAGAGCATGCCGTTGACATTGACAAAATCTGCTGGATCCGATCGGCTGGGCACGTAGCTGTATGTGTCGTAGTCAAAATAGGTGCCGGTGGCGATATCCTTGACCATCAGGGTCCCACCGGACGTGCCGTCGGTCTGCCATAACTCGCGGCCATTTACCCCGTCGTCGCCCGAAAAGAACAGCTGGCCGCTGACTTCGGTGAGGTGTTGCGGATCGGATGAATTAGGCAAGTAGGTATACGTGTTCGAATCCCAAGTACTACCGGCCTGTAGGTCCTTGACCAACACCGTGCCGGCCGTCGTGCCGTCGCTTCTCCATAACTCCACGCCATTGGTTCCATCGTCGGCCGTGAAGAACAACGTGCCGTTGACGTCGGTAAGGTTGCTCGGGTTCGATGGCTCGAGCCCAGGGCGGATGTCCTTCACCAGCACCGTGCCCTGGACCGTGCCATCCGTCTTCCATAATTCCCTTCCGTACACCCCGTCATCAGCGACAAAGAACGCAACATTGCCCACTTGAACGAATTCGCTCGGCGACGAAGCACCCGAGGCATTTAGATCAATCAACTCCGGCACGCCGGAGAGGACGATCCTTGGTTCCAACGCCTCCAGCAGAAGCCTTCTGCGCAGACGTTTCGGTGTTTTGGAATCATGACGCCGCCGACGCGTCTGGCGTTTGGTTCTCGGGTTATGCATAGGAATTCACCTTTTCGATGTCAAGTCTCTGTTCGATATCCGTCTAGAAGCGCAGGCACTTACGTGGCCCGCTTGCTTTCCGTACGCTACCGCATAGGCACGGCGTGTACGGCTGTCTCTTGTTGGACCTCACCGAGATTGGGTACCGTCCAGATAGTTGGTTCGCCGTCCTCTCCCGAAAACGGTCCGCGCATGGCGCTCGAACGAATGCCATGTAGCAGGCGGATGTCAAAGATCTCGTCCACCCCGGAAGTGAACTCGAACTGTGCTACGAGTTCGCCAGTCTCAAGATCAACGACACCGACTCCGCACTTCAGTCGCTCGCGATTCTCTGCGATCGGAACTCCTCCGAAGGTCGATGTCTCGCGGATCTTCGACAAGCCGACGAATGCTAGTTTGCCGATGATGGTCAGCCCACGCGTGTAACCCGGGAATCTCGCAACTGTGTACGTTTCGCCGTCTGCTGGATCGACGCGAACCAGCGAGCCTCGCCCAGAATCCAACAGCCAGATGTGCCCCAGGTGTACTCGCGGCGAGTGAGGCATTGCGAAACCGCGAGCGATCGTTTTGCCGGATTCCACGTCGATCAGGCATCCCGTCTCGGTTTTGTTCGGGCGCCACCCCCCGGTCGAATCGGATTCCGCCATCGCCGTGACGTATTTGGGTTTTCCGTCAAGGACGGCCAAACCGTTCAAATGGCAACGGTCTTCGGGCGCCAATTCGCTGATGAACGGCGGTCGCCAGCGCGGCACGAAACTGTAGTCCGAATGAAGCGTGCAGAGACACGAAAACAACGTGTTGACGACCCACAACTCGCCCTGAGCCCATGCCATTTCGTGCGCTTGAATCTCGCCTGTGACCTGCGCAGACCGCGTCAGAAAGCATGCTTCATAGGCCGCCCGTGGGTTGAGCTTCTGCGCGATACTTCGGTCGTTTCGCAAGTGCCATACCTTGCTCCGAGCGGCCACGGCCATCCTGTCTGCCGCATGGTCAATTGCCACCCCCATCGGACGGTCGAAGTTGTGGAATGATAGTGTCAGTTGCCGGTCGGCCGAGCCAATCATAGCCAGCTTGCCGGCTTGATATGTCGATACCAGTAACGATGCCTCCAGGTCTGCCAGAACATCGGCCAAATTCAACGAATGTTCGAAGCCCACCTCGCGCTCACCAGATGTCGGCGTAGACGCTGGAGTGGTCTGATCCACCCGATCCGATTCGGGCAACTCGGACGGCGGGGCCTGTTCTACGGTAGAAGTCATCCTGTCTCCTTCTATGAGCCAGTGAGTGGGGCCAACTCGCACCTTTCACGAGTCACACAAACCCGACGACGCGAGCGACGGTTGGGGGTGGCTTACCATCGCTGGCGCGTCGGGCTCGTGAGAACAGCCCCTTGCGGTTCAGCTATCTGCGGAGAAATGTGGCTTTGGGACGTCAAAACTCGTTGGAAAACCGGTCCAAACAAGGGGCCTCCCCATGCTGACACGGCCCCCCTATACGGTTTCAGGACGAATCGCCTCAGGCTTTGTCACACTCTCGCGGAACGACGGGATGTCTCGCCATCGCTTTTCCCCGATTGTGCGTGACAGATGCCGGTCGTGTCCGTCCCAAAGATGCGGAAAGGCACTACGACCAAGCGTCCAAGGTCGACTTCCCGAGGTGATTCATAATCAAGAGTGCGAGATATGAGGGGGCACGACTCATCCTCCGAGGAATTGCTCAGCGCCTACGTCGACGGTGAATTATCGGCTGACGAGGATCGTGAGTTGGGACGTCTGCTGTCCACCAGCGTCGAATACCGCCGTTTGCTGGGCGAGTTATGTGCTCTGAGTGCAGCTCTGAGGACGCTACCGAGGCACTCTCTTGATGCGCGATCTTCCGAGCGGATCCAAGCGGCCGTGTCGCGTGTGGCGTCAGAGAGTATCGCGTTCACCGGCGGATCACTGAATATACCGACGACGGCTTCTTTACGGCATGCGTGACATCTCCCGACTGCTTTCGCCCTATTGGCTTATTCGGGGGCAATCGTGCCATGAAACGCGCGGTGTGTGAGTGTGCGACCGATAAGGCGGGAACTATCGGTGAAGACTCCTGCCCGGAATCCGAACCAGAGAGATGAGAACGGAGGACAGGATAGATGACGAGAAAAGCCAGAAGGAAGCGTAGCCTGCGATTGGAGCCACTCGAACATCGCTTATGCATGGCGGCCAGCGTTGGCTGGGACGGACCTGGCCAAGGGAGCGTTGAGCTGGCCTATTACATCGAAAACACACCTGCCAGCTTGAATCAGGGCGAAGTGGAGGCCGCACTGGAATCGGCATTGGATGCATGGACCGAGGTCGCAGACATTACCTTCACCGAAACGCATTTGCCCAATCAGCGAGATTCCATTGATTTCGAGTTCACTTCGATCGACGGCTCGGGCGGGACGCTGGCACAAGCCTATCTGCCCGACGACGTTAACCCGGCGCGCATCGCGGGCGATGTGCAGTTTGATATTGCGGAAGTCTGGGAGGCCGGAAATAGTCTGGGAAGCGCGGCGTTCGATCTGGTACTTGTGGCCGTGCACGAGATCGGACACTCCCTCGGCCTGGACCATTCCGATGCAGCCGGCTCGGTGATGGCCGACAGCGTCTCCCCAAATCAGACATTCGATGGGCTTGCCCCAGCCGACGTGGACGCGAGCCTCGCGCTGTATGCTCCGGCGGAAAATTCGACGACGGACCCCGTGACCGAGCCAATTGCCCCAACTCCGACGGACACATCCGATGCCGGGGCGGACTCAGATGACGGCGGGAGAGAGGGGCGGAGAACGTACAATCCCTGGTTCCGACCCACCAACCGATCTCCTTGGTTCGGTAGCCATCGGGGCTTCAACAGGTGGGGGCGGTTTGGTGCGTTCGCGTAGTTCTCTGTGGCGACCGCGTCAGAGAATACGACCTCAATGCAGGACAAGGACTGGGCTTAAGATCACGACAGCGATCGGTTCTTCTTCAAGGTGTGTTCCAGATTCCTTTGGCGCTGCCGGTGATACCCGCTAAACAGCGAACTGATTAGCGTCGTTGGAGAAACAAAGAGGCATACGTTCAGAGGAGAGGATGGCATGTTGACGATTTGTTGCTGTTTGCTGGGAACGAAAACGGATCGACGGCGATCACCAATCCGATTCAGCCGGTGTTGGACGCGTTCGGCGTAACCATTGACGGCGAGTAGATTGCCTTGCGGCGAGCTTGCCAGTTTCATAAGTCGTTAGGAAGCAAGAAATGCCCACCCAAATTTTCGTCTCCCGTGGCGACAACGCACCCACAATGACCGCAGCAGAACTACGCAGGAGACTGAGTCACGAACTGAGCTTGCCGTGCCGTGCTGAAAAAGCTGAGAGCGATAGACACTTCGTTTATGGCGAGATTGGCATCAGCGTGAAGTTGGCTCTTGACGGGGACACCGAACCGCTGACTGCCACGATAGACATTCCCCACAGCGCCGAGATAGTACACGTCACCAAGCTCTTTCACGCCTTCGAGGAATGGGGGTGGGAGTTCTAGCCGGTAGCCAGGCGGCACGAGTGGAGTGGACTGACGGAAGACGCCTGTCGTTCACGCTTCCATCGCGGCTGTGTGACAATTCCCCGCGCATTCCGCTCTAGAAACCAGAAAGATCACGGGGCTCTTGACGGCTAGACGCGTGCTAGCGTGTGTTTGGCCTTCTCTCCGATGGGTAAGACGGAATCGGCCAACGAGCGTTCCGCAAAACACACCAGTCAGCAGGAAAGGAATCTGGCATGACTACTACCATCCCACGCTTCTCAAACATCGTCGTTTCGACGGCTGTCTTTGCAGCCGCGACTTTGGCGCTTTGTTGGTGCAGCGCACACGGAAGACCACCCGCCAGGCACTCTCCACACGGTCGTAGCGTCGTGCCACGGACAAGAGTTATCAGACCGGCCCCGGCAGTACGCGTGGTCAGACCGGCCCCACATCCCTCGCCAGCGGCCGCTATCGCCAGGCGTGTCAGCTACCTCCTTGCGCCGCCAGTCGGGCACGTCGTCGTGCGGTTAGGCGACGTGACGTACTACCGTTACGGGCACAGCTACTACCGACCGTACTGGCATGAAGGCCGCTGGGTTTATGTCTCCGTCGCCCCGCCCACTGGCGTGACGGTCACCAGCTTGCCACCGACGCCGGATCGAGTCGTCATCAATGGTCAGGTCTACTATCGTGACGGAGCGACATTCTATGTGGAGAAAACGAGTCCGACCGCTGCGGATACAACAACGATAGACGGCGTTGCTCCACAACCACAATATGCTGTGACCAAGGCTCCCGTCGGAGCTGTCGTCGATCAACCTCCCAAGGACGCCATTTCCGTACAAGCGAATGGGACGAATTACTTCCACGCGGATGGCATCTACTACTTGCCCATCCAAGTCGGCGAGGCTACGAGGTACGTGATCGTAGACAAGCCGAACTGAGCGTCATAGGAATCACTGACCATCGATCAAAACCGACTCTGGGCAGACTAACAACGATTCCGTGCGAACGGGCATGTGTGACGCAACGGTTTCTGCCGATAATACGAACCAGCTCATGGCTGCCGCAGTCAAGGGACCATCAGTGCCAGCGATGCAATGAAACATTCAGAGAAAGCGGATTATCTGCCGAATGGTGAGAATCGTTCCCATCGGCTCCTCGTTGCTGCCTTGCTGCTAGTCTGCGGGTGCGCCACAACGGAGCCTACGGCCGAGCAGTCTACCGATAGAAAACCTGCCCCCGCTCCACAAAACCAGTTCGCTAGCATGACACGCGGCGGCATGGGTGGTATGGGACGCGGAGGGATGACGGGCGGGATGGATGCCGGCGTGGGGCGCGGATCCATGATGGGTGATGGCCGAGGCGCAGGGCGCGGCGGGCACAGTCCGCAAAGGGCCAACGAAGAGCGCAATGGCGAGAATGTCTGGATAGATCGCGGCCTCCAGTACGGTTCGCTCGGTGACCGGCCACTGACGATGGACGTCATTCAACCAAGGATGCCCAACAAGCCTCCGTTGCCGGCGATTGTGTATCTCAATCCGACAACGGGGCATCCCACGGGTTCGGCCCGACAACTCGTCCGATTCGCTACAAGCGGCAATTACGTCTGTGCGAAGGTCAAGTGTCACAGCTTTGTTGACGTGTCCCATCCAACGGACAATCCGGAATGTGCCCAGGCAGTTCAATGGCTGGCAGCCAAGGCGACCGAGTTTGACATCAACCCCGGCCGCATGGGCGTCTGGGTCGCGTTTCCCGAGGCTGACTTCGTTTGTACGTTGGAGCGAGGTTCCACCAACGTTCTGGCATCGTCCATTCTGGAGCGAAGAGAACGCGACATGCCAGCCGGACCACCGATGATGACGAATGAAGTCCTGGCGTTCTTCGAGAAGAACCTGAGAGGCGAGGATCCCAAACCGCCGCCGGTGGCACCCCGGGGACGAGGAGGTCGCACCGGTGGCGGGCGCGGCGGAGGCGGAAAAACGCTCTAGCCGCGTGGCTCCTGCCTATTGCCACCGACGCAAGGCCACGAACGGACTACTAGGATTGCCACCACACAATCTACCTTCTTTTCAGCGTCACGCCGACGCCTGTTCCTTCCTTGAGGAGAATCAATGTTTCAAGCTGCGGATTCTCAGTGATGGCTTTGACGAACCTCGCATCGGCCTGACGCGTGTTCATGTTGTGAGCAACGATCAAACCGCCTGGGCGGATCAGCGGCATCAGCTTTGTCCGTGTCGATGAATAGCGGATCATTGGGATCCATATTCGCTTGACGGTCTGATCGGCGTCGCCGGGGACCTTCGTGACCAGCTTGTCGCCCCCAGCCTTCTTGAAATTCTCTACCGCGATATTGGCTCGGTCATCGTCGATCTCGTGCGTGTAGACATGGCCTCCGGTCGATTCTACTGCGAGGGCGAGCCAAACAGCGGACTCGCCTGTCGACGTACCGATTTCGACGACACGTTTCGCGTCGACTGCTTCGGCGAGCAGCCTCAACAGCCGCCCGTCCGTCGGCGACACGTTGCGGAAACGCTCACCTTCGAGCATTTCTTTCAGCGTTGCCAGAATCCTCTTCTCGTCCTCATCTTGGGCCAACGTCTCTTTCTCTAGCCCGGATATTTCATCCGCTATTGGAAAAGAGATCTAGCGCGACGGCCCAAG
>CAZUAH010000233.1:0-20724 GCA_964617665.1 uncultured Pirellulaceae bacterium | reverse complement strand
CGAAGTTACTGGACAGACCGATCCCGACACGCCACCGGAACCCGAGCCTACACCCGTACCGCCGTCCCAGTAATGAACGCCTGATCATACAAACCACGTGGTGCGCTCAGTGAAGTCGTTGCGACGATTTCGGAGTTTCTCAGCTAGCATGCGAATTCGGGCCATTCCGTCACCGCGACTTGCGTTACGTGACAGTCATACCTGTGCGGCGAGAACGATCACACCGCGAATCACCCGGCCGCCTAGGAGGCTAGGGTTGTGCTGAGCTTGTGGACTAGTTCATCCATGGCGGGACGCTGGGTTTCGTCGGGGGCGAGCGTTGCCGTCAGTAGCTCGCGATGAGCTTCGTCGACTTGTGGAACGAGAGTTGCCCGCAGGTCCTCGGACTGCAGTTTCAATAGCAGCTTGATGGGTGCCTGCTCAGACAACGCGCGGCGACCGGTCAGCATTTCGAACAGCGTCAGGCCGAATGCAAACGCGTCGCTGGCGACCGTCGCGCGAGAGCCTTTGGCCTGCTCTGGGGACATGTACGCCGGCGTGCCTTGGATGACAGAGGGCTGCTCTGGCGCATCAGCGGCCACGTCGGATGTCGGAGCGGCACAATCCAGCGTGGCGTCGATTGTGCCGGTGCTTTCTGCGATGTTTGGTATTTCACTCGGCGACCGTTTTGCCCTCGAGTCGGAGTCCAGTGGACTCTCGGCCGACTGCGATCTGGCCAAACCGAAGTCGAGGATCTTGGCCGTTCCTTCCTTCGTCACCATTATGTTTGCTGGCTTCAGATCGCCGTGAACGACATCCTGCCCGTGTGCAGCCTCCAGTCCCGATGCGATCTGCGCGGCAAGTCCCAGCGCAGCGTCGTGTTCCAGACCCTCGGTAATCACCTTCGACAATGGCTCACCATCGAGATACTCCATGGCAATCACAGGCAGCCCGTCTTCCTCGTCCACCGCGTAGACCGTGCAGACGTTGGGATGGGTTAGCTTGGCCGCCGCGCGAGCCTCGGCCAGCACGGCGTCGCGCGACTCGAAGACCTTTCGCTTCAGCACCTTCAAGGCCACCATGCGTTCGAGCCGCAAATCCCATGCAGCAAACACGGTTCCAAAAGTCCCGCCACCAAGTCGCGTACGGATGCGGTAGTGGCCTAGGATTCGTCCAGGCTTGAGAGCGTGCTCGACGTCGATCGTCCCGTCTGCCGATGTCCAACTGACTGGACACAGTCCGCCGGTTCGCAGCGCATCCAGGATACGTAGCACTTCATCGGGGCTGCGTCCGACACTCAAGCTGTGAATCACCGAATACTGCAAAACGCCGTCCGGGTCGATGATGAACAGGCCGCGCGTCGAGACTTCTTTCTCCGGGACCCAGACGCCAAACGCCTGGGCCGCTGTTCCGTCCGGATCCGAGGCCAGCGGAAACTGCAGAGGGCCGAGGCCACCGTCGGCGACCGGCGTCGTCAGCCATTCCTGGTGAAGCTGAATCGTATCGACGCTGATACCGAGCAGATCGCAGTCGTGTTCGTCAAATTCTGCAAGGCGAGCGCTGAACGCGGTGAGTTCCGTGGGACACACGAAAGAGAAGTCGCGAGGATAGAAGATCAGCGCCAACCAGCGTCCCAGGTAGTCGCTCCGTTTGACTGGACGGGGTGTCGCGTCCAGGGCGCTGACGCTCGCGAGTTCAAAATCCGGAGCGGGTTCGCCTATTCTGGCAGTAGACATTCCACGGACTCCGCGCTACGTTCGCGTGAAACGTAAGCAAAGGCCGCCGGTTTACCCGGCGGCCTTCACGGAAAGACAAACGTTCTATTCGCACAACAAGCTTACGGAAGCTCGGGCGGTGCGATGACCGGGAATTCGCCGGAAAGGGCTTTCAGGAACTCGACGAGGTTCGCCTGATCCTCTGCAGACACTTCCTTGGAGCCGATCCCCTTCAACAGTACCGACAGGTTATCGTTGGCGATTCCGCCGCCAGCCATCATAGCTACTGCTTTCTCGAGCGAGTCGCAACTGCCGTCGTGGAAGTACGGTCCGGTGTTGGCCACCTCGCGGAGCATAGGCACGCGAAACTTGCCCATGTCCTTGTCGTCGCCGGTCACTGCCTTGCGGCCTTCATCGGGAGTTTCTTTACCCGAGCCGACGCCGGCGTTGTAGTACTTGTAGTTACTGAAAATCGGCGGTGCATGGCATGACGAGCAACCCAGGTCGTCGAACAGCTTCATCCCCTGCTTCTGAGCCTCGTTCAGTGCATCTTCATTTCCGTCCTCGAACTGGTCATACGGTGAGTTGCCGCTCAAGACCGTTCGCTCGAAGGCGGCGATGGCTTTCGCGATGCCATCTGACGTAACGTCGGTTCCAAACACCTCTTGGAATCGCTCTTTGTATCCCGCGATCTCGTTTAACTCGGGAATCAAGTCCTCGAGCTTGTGACCCATTTCGATCTCGTTCTCGATTGGCCCAAGGGCTTGCTCCTCCAACGACTTCGCGCGGCCGTCCCAGAACTGTGCTGGAGCGAAGGCCGCGTTGATCACGGTCGGCGAGTTCGCTCCGCCTACCTGGCCGTCGATGCCCGTACTGGTTGGCGTGTGCTCCGTCCAGGCCATCTTGGGATCGTGGCACGTGGCACAGGAAATCTTACCGTCCTTGCTCAGGCGTTTGTCAAAATACAGCATCTTCCCCAATTCAATCTTCTCGTCGGTCATTGGGTTGTCTTCCGGAACGGGCACCGCTGGCAGACCGAGCGTGAGGTTCGTTTCCGCCGCCGTCTCGTCCCCCGGCGTCTCAGTACCCGTCGCGTCGCCAGGATCCTCACCAGCCGGGTCGCTCGTCCCCGTGTCGGGCGAAGACGAATCACCGGGGCAGCCTGTGAACATCACACTCAGTGCGAAGCCCAGGACACACAACCCGCTCAGCCAGACACTCTTGTTCACCCTCATTGCAATCCTCCTTCGTCTGTTGGTGTTGAATACCGCAGCAACCGACACGCATTATACATTTCTTATGCGTGTTCGATATCAGTGTGATTCGAAATCTCCGAATTTGTCGTGAAAACGTCGTTGAGCGATAGTCCGTGAACATCGTCGTTGCCGGTCAGCCGCGCAAATGTTCCGAGTTCTTCAGTACAAACCCTCAGAAAATTCTCCAATCGTCTGGCCGACTCGTCAATCTGCAATCGCGCCCTAAGCTGAGGATCTTGGGACGTGATTCCCACCGGGCATCTTCCCGTGTTGCAGATTCGGTATTGCTGACATCCGCAGGCGATCAAGGCGGCGGTACCTATGGCGACTGCATCGGCTCCGAGTGCGATCGCCTTGGCAAAGTTGGAAGAAATCCTCAATCCGCCGGTGATCATCAGCGAAACGTTTTTTGCCTTGCGTTCGTCCAGGAATTTCCTCGCTCGACAAAGCGCGAAGATGGTTGGGATCGAGGTTGCGTCTTTGACTACCTTGGGCGCCGCGCCCGTCGCACCGGCGCGGCCGTCCACGGTGATGAAATCCGGTCCGGCCGAAAGCGCGAATTCCAGATCGGCTTCCAGGTTGCCCGCAGCGATCTTGATCCCAATTGGTCTGCCGCCTGATCGCTCTCGCAGCCAATCAACCTTCTGTTTCAAGTCTTCGGACGTTTTGATCTCGTCGAACCGCGCGGGGCTGATTATGTCCATTCCTTCCGCGCGGCCTCGCACGGCAGCAATCTCCGAAGTCACCTTCTTGCCCGGCAAATGGCCGCCCATGCCCGGTTTGGCCGACTGTCCGATCTTGATCTCGATAGCATCTACGCGCTGAAGGTTTTCGTCCGTCACGCTGTACTGATTCGGTACGTACTCGAAGATGTACTTGTGGGCCGCCTGAAACTCGTCCTCCAGGATTCCGCCTTCGCCGGAACACATGGCGGTTTTCACGGCGGCGCTTCCTTTGGCCAATGCAATCTTGACTTCTCGCGACAAGGCGCCAAAGGACATGTGTGAGACGTAGACGGGGCTTTCGATCACCAGCGGATGCTTCGCGCCCGGTCCGATTACGGTTTCCGTGCGCACAGGCTCGTCATCATTCAGAGGAGCCTTCGCAAGCTGAGCTCCCTTGATCAGCAGGTCGTCCCACGAGCAGGTCTTCTTCCGTGTCCTCATCGGTTCGATGATGGAACGGCCCGTTTCGGCCGCGGCATGAATCTCCGCCATGTGGACTTCCAGATCATCCGACGATCGACGCCACGACGCAAGGTATTCTGCGGTGTCCGTCGCTCTGTCTTCTCCTGCGCCGAGCGGCGGATCGGGTCTGGAGGTTTTGGTTCTGGTGGTGGAACCACGGAGGTAGTACATCACAACGGTCGCAACCGCGCCGACCGCCAGAAAAAGAACACCGAGCGATGCATTTATTATGGGGCTCATGGCGCTACTCCGGCAAATTCGCGTGCGTTTCGGTCAGATATCGCGCGATCTGTTCAAGTTCGTCCTGCATCGCCTCCAGCCCCTCCTCGACCATGGAAGCCACCAACTGGCGCGATTCGCCCTCAGAACCAGGCGGCGAATCAGAGACCAGCGTGCTGTCGTGGCATTCGGAGCATTTGCTCTCGAACAACTGCTTGGCCGCGGCTGGATTGTAGACGGTGGCTTCGGCCTCTTCGACGCCAAGTGCCGCCGCTGCTTGCTGGGACTGATCGTGACGTTCCTGCTCGTCCCGCAGTTGTCGTGTCGATTTGTGCAACTGGGGCGATAGCGCGATCAGATAGGCGGTAACCTGCCATTGCTCGTCTTCTTCAAGCGGATTCAACGCCGTGGTCCGATCTGCCATGCGGCGTACCGTCTGTCGCCAGTTCTCCGGCGTTCGCGGCTTGGCCAATACCGTCCGAAGGTCGTGACAGTCGATGCACTCCTGCCGAAGGATCCGCTGCCCGGCACGCAACGAATCGGTCGAGGTCAAGCGCGTGCATTCTTCCTCGCTCATTTCATTCGAGCCGATCTGTTCCAGCAGCGTTTGGACCCGATCCCGATTTTCCTCGCTAAACAGCGTCCCAGTCGCCAAGGCCTCTCGGAACGCCGCCGGCACCGAGATCCCAATCAACACGACACTGCCCACCAGCACCGAGGTGCCCAACGACGGCACAAGGGTCTGCTCCAGCCTACGGAAGAACCGGACGACAGCGATCTTCAGAATCAGTGCGGCGCCGATCGCCATTCCCAGCGAGATGTGAACGACGGTCCGAGCTGGAAACTCGATCTGGTAGGTCCACAGCCGCGGTATCATCTGGATTATGAGTACCACGTAGATGGCCAGAAAGACATAGCCGAATACCCGATGAGCGAGAATGGCGCGACCCAACGTTGAGGCGGAAACCGGAGCCTCTTGTGCAGGACGCACATCGGACTGCTCTGCATTGGAGGGTTGGTCCACTTCGTCCGGCGCATCCTCTACCGGAGGCGGTTCACCGCCAATCGCTTCGAACTCGGACTTGGCGGCACCGCAGACGGGACATTCCCAATCATCAGGCAGGTCGTCCCAGTTGGTCCCTTCCTTCGACTCGTCGTACACGAAACCGCAGACAGAACATTCGTATTGGGCCATGGCACTCTACCTCGCGACAAGAGACTCTGGCGGAAGGATCGCTCGGCGTCTTCGCAGTGCGGTGTCGTCCTGACCAATTTCCGCAGCCAACTACCACTGCACACACTTGTTAACCTAGATGGATTGCAGCGCGTGACATCAGCGAATGAAGAGGGGATGCCAATACGGTAGCACGTCTGCGATCGTTTGTGAACCGTGCGACTACCAACTCTCTCACGTACCGCATATATTGACCTAGCGGATCGATTCGCGGTGTCGGCATCGCGAGCGAATCGACGTCGGCGGACTGTAGGCCACTGGAGGACACAACATGAGAACCACTTCACTGATCGTTGCTCTGCTTGCCGGGACGCTTTCGTCCCGTGCGATGGCGGAGCCGTGGAAATGCCAGATTCTGATGCAATCCGAGCACGGGATGGGTGGGGCTGCAATCGGAGACTTGGATCCCGAGTCACCCGGCAACGAAGTGGCCGTAGTGAATGATGCCGGCGAAGTGTGGCTCGTCCGGCGCGTTAACGGGGAATGGAAACCCGAGCGAATCTACGCTGGGAAGGGCGAGCTGATCATGTGTGCGATCGGGGATGTCGACTCGGGGCATCCGGGAAACGAACTGGTCGGCGTTGGAATGGTCGAAGGACCGGAATCGCGCGAAGGGCCCGGGCAAGTCGTCATGATCTGGAAGGACGGCGATACTTGGTCCAGCCGAGCAATCTTTCAGGACGACCACATGATCCACGGAGTGGCCGTTGGCGACGTCTCCGCAAGGCACGAGGGCAACGAAGTGATTGCAGCCGGCTTCAACCACCGCGTGCAACTGTTACACCAAAACGGCACGACGTGGGAACACGAAACGATCTACGTTGCCAATGATCGGCTGAAAATTGCGATGGCTGCTGACATCATCTCCGAGCGGCCTGGCTTGGAAGTGGTCGTCACGGGTTCGGATGGACGGCCTCAGGTTCTGTGGGAAGGCACGTTGGGTTGGCACCATCAGACGATCTATGTCGATCGCCTTGGCCAAAGCCGCGTGGCGGCGGGCAAGGGTGGCATCTTGATCGGGGGCGACGGGGGGAAGGTGACGCTTGCAAACCACAAAGGCGGTCGTTGGGAAGCAGACCTCCTCGGCCGCGACACGGCCAAGATTCGCGGTGTCGTATTGGGGGATGTTGATCCGACTTCGCCCGGCGAAGAAGCGTATGCGTGTGGATACTCGGGAAACGTCACACAATTCGTGCGCACCTCCGGCGACTACTGGAGATCGCGGCTCCTGTACAGCGATGGCCGGCCGCTGCACTACCTTCTGGCGGGAGAATTCGATCCAGTACACCCCGGCCCCGAACTGATCACGTGTGGACACGGGGGACGGCTGGTCGAAATCTATTTTGGAGAATGACGCATAGGGAATCTCCGATAGGT
This sequence comes from uncultured Pirellulaceae bacterium, assembly GCA_964617665.1. GTDB lineage: Bacteria > Planctomycetota > Planctomycetia > Pirellulales > Pirellulaceae > JADHUC01. The sequence continues at coordinate 13,757 of CAZUAH010000233.1, read as the reverse complement.
AGGGTGTGATCACCGATCGCTGGCACGGCTTGAGCCCCAACTCGCTCCCCTGGATCGCGAAAAATCGGTCGAATTCCCGAACGAGCAATCAAACGAGACGTGCAAACGAGGCGGAACACCTGCTCCAGGGAGATGCGATTCTGGTAAATGTCCACCACAACCTCCGCCAGCCCGAATGTGTTACCACGCCGCAAAAGCGTTTCGTCGAGCAATTTCCTCGCCGTCCTCGCCTCGAAAGATGCCTAGGACACTCTTCGGTCATTCGGCGTGAAGCGATATGGCGAACCGATGTACCACGACGCAGCGCATGCTGCACGTCTCGAACACTGAGGCAAGATCCGGTTGGGTTTGGCAGCCCTGGACCGGTTCTCGGTGTTGATCTTGAGCTCGTGCTAATCTTCAAGGCACATCGTAGCGTGGTGGGAGTGGGTGGCCTGGCAGATCGCTCGCGCATGTGTCGCCGTCGCGCGCACCGGTAGCGTGGGAGACGTCAGCCGACGGGACGAGATACCAAAATTCTGAATCGAGAAGTTCGCTACCTTGGTTGATTGACGCGTGTGTGCGTGTAACATGATATCAGCGCGTATTCTTGTTGGGATAGGCAATCGAAGCTCCTTGCGGTTCGACCGTCCGCAATGGAGGCGTGAATTGGCGCTCTGCCTAGCCATCTGACGAGAAACAGCGAGGTGAGACACGATGTGGCTGAATCTGAAAACAACCAACCGACTGACCGAGGCGTTTAGCCCGATTGGCCCGGAGTACCGCTGAGGCGGCGTCCAGCGGTACTCGTGCCGAGTGCCAAGGATACAAGCCGGCGATGACCGAAATGGCATTGCCGTTGCCTCACGTGCTTTCGGCGTCAGAGACGCTCGAGCATGGCGCACGATCGCACAAGCCGATTGCCAGGAAATGCGACTCGCTATTCGCAGGCAGTCGCACGTGCGCGCCTTCTGATTGAAGTTGGCAATTCTCTAAGAGCGCTCGTGACAGAGCGATGGCGGCCCCGACGGTTCGGCGTGACCTGCACTCCCGTGCCTGCCTTTCTTCCTGTCCCAGCATTCATCTGGCGGCTGGGGCCTAATGAGTGGCGCGCCGCTGCGTGCATCATTTGCCCCCTATTCTACCTGCGCGGAGACGGCCTATGAAAAGTACGGTAGGGATTGGTCTTGCTGACGCTCGAACGTTGTACGACGGCCCGGACGGGGACCTGTCGCGACTTGGCCCACGCTGGCGAGATCCCCCAGGGAATCTTGATTGCTCGTGAGGGGTAACAGAATGACAGTTTGCTGCCGTGGCAAGAACGACGACGCCCCGACTTTGGATGCGCTGGTATCCGCATTGATCGACGCCGGACTGGCGCCGACCACTGCGCGCGTATCAGGCTTGAGTTGTCGCAGTCTGCGGCTCGAAAACTGATTCGTGATATGGACGATCGAAACGAGACAAACTTCTGAACCAGTGAGAGGAGACGAATGATGGGTGGAGAACGACATGTGCGAAGTGTTTTGTGTTCGATTTTGGCGTTTCTTGGCGTTGCCTTGTTGGTGGTCTATGCCGTCCCTGCAACCACGGCGGCGGAGGCCCCAACCGAGGAGGCCAAGTCGGCAGACGATGATCTGAACAAACTTGCGGACGAACTGACCAAAGACGAATCCGCCACGGAAACGGCCAAGGAAGCCACGGAGAGTACGACGATTGCGACGACGGATGTCGAATCGCGCCGCAAACGTCAGGCGAAAGAGCAGCGCGAACGTCTGATGAAAGATGCGAAGTGGCGACCGACGCATGACCAGATCCGTCGCTTCAAGGTCGAATCGAAGCTTAACAACTTCTGCTTGGATTCCAAAGGACAGGTGCTGGCTTGCTGCAACGACAGCAAGATGCGGGTGTTTTCGCAGGAAGGGAAGCTGGTCGATACGTGGAACCTCGATTTTTCTCCGCAGGCGATTGGCGTGTGCAAGGCAAAGGGCACAATCGTGGTCGGCGGTGAAGGGCAGTTGGCGAAGCTCAGTCCGGCTGGCAGCGTTCTGGCGACTCAGCAGTTCCCCCGTCCCATGACGGACGAGGAGATCGAAAAGGCTGTCCAAGCGCAGGTCGATTCGCAGAAGAAGACGTTCGAGGCCTACCTGAGTGGGCTCAAATCTCAGTTGGCCGAGATCGAGAAGAAGCTTGCCGAGGAGCAGAAAGCCGGGGAGAAGGGTGCCGAAGAGGAGAAGGCTGAGGAGCAGCCGAAAGACGAAGGCCTGCTCCGGTTGAGTTCTCCACTCAGCGTCGTCAGTGGTATGAGTTCGGGCGAAGATGGCATCCGGCTTGCGTTTAAGGACGGAACGCCGCTCGTGATACAGGCCGAAGCCGTGAAGGCGTACCAAAAGACAATGGACCGGCAGTATGGCGGCGAGGAGAAACTGGCAGAGAAGATCCGGAGCCGGATGAAGACCGCATCCCGAACGGCGACTTTCACCGGTATCGCTGTTGCCGAGAAGGACTTGTTCATTGTCTGCTCGGGCCCGGGCTACAGTTTCAACGCGTGGCGCACAAATCACGACTTCCAGGACGCGAAGCTGCTTGTCCAGGGACTACGCGGATGCTGCGGGCAGATGGATTGCCAAACGCATGGTGGCGAACTTTGGATTCCCATGAATACGCAGCATAAGGTCTATCGCTACGACCGAGATGGTAACGAGTTGAGCAAGTTCGGCAAGCGCGACAGGGAGGCTGCCGACGGCTTCGGCGGTTGCTGTGAGCCGAAGAACATGCGATTCGGCGAGGACGGATTTGCCTATTGCTCCGAATCGGGACCGCCAGTTTGCGTCAAGCGATTCTCCCTCGACGGCAAGTTCCAGAACGTCGTCTGCTTCCCGGTCTATGACACAGGATGCGTTCGCGTTTCGGTGGATCTGTGCGGCGAGAAGGTCTTCCTTCTGAGTCCGAGCGAGAACGCAATCTACGTCTTTGCACCAAAGCAACAGGGATAGACAGACGATGAGAACGATGTTGACGGCTCTTTTTCTGCGCAGCGGACCGTTGTCGTTGCTCGCAGCGTCGATCGTTGTCGGCGCTGCCTCTTTGGGCACTCTCCGGGCGGCGGATAGTGCCGCCCGGGAGGATTCACCGCCGGAATCACGGGTCTGCATTCTTGTGACGGATCCGCTGGCCAAGGAGTTGGCGTGCGAATGCGTGGCGGGATTCGCGCAGCGCCGTTACGAGGCGCTGGCCATGGTCCTTGAGCGGCGGCTTGGTCGACCTTGCTCGACGATCTGCGGCAAGAAGTTGTCGGCCTATTGGAGTGATGACGCGCCAATCCACCTGATTGTCGGCAAGCACTCCGACGTGCTCCATCAGGCGAAGCAGTTGGATCGGGAAATTCACCCGATCGCTTCGTTGGCCGACCTGCAGGGCGAGACCACCTTGCAGGGCCTTTTTGTCGTGCGCAAGGCGAACGCAGCCAAATCGCTGGAGGATCTGACGGGCTACCGTGTCCTGTTTGGTCCCGCCAGCTGCGACGAGAAGCACGCTGCGGCCGTGGCTCGGTTGCGTGAAGCGGGCCTGCAAGGACTTCGTAGCGGAAATCTTGAAACGGTGGAATCGTGCACCGACGCGGCGAATCAGTTGATGAAGCTGGCCGACAACGACAAAGCAGTCGCTGTGATATCCGACTATGCCAAGGTGCTGCTTGAAGGGTGCCATACCATTCCGGCAGGTTCCCTGCGAGTGATCGGCAAGACGGAACCAGTTCCATTCATCACGGTCTTCGCTACCGAGGATATGCCCAGTGAACTGCGCGACGATGTCCGGCGGCAACTACTGGCCGCGAATAGGTTTCCGACATTGTTGAAGCTGCTGGAATCAAAGAACGGCTTCAAGGCATTTGCGCCAGCCAAAGACGAGACGGCAACCCGACTCGGATGGTCGGATGTCCGTGGTCCCAATCGCGATGGGCTAGTTCCATCCCTTCCGGATACCCTAGATCAGATGCACACCGCCTGGACGGCGCCGCTGGAAGACAACGGACTGGGCGGTGTTGCGGCAACGGAACGCATGGTTATCGTGACCGACCGTGCCCCTTCCAAAGATCGCGATCGCCTGAAGGTGTTTGATGCGAATACGGGAACGCGCATATTATCGGCGGACCTGATTCGTCCGCCAGGCGCGCAACCGGACCCTTCGATCGACTACGGAAAGTCGGTTCGTGCAACTCCGGTCATCAACGACGATCGCGCGTACACGCTTGACGCTTTCGGAGCACTGTTTGTGTGCGATTTGCCGAGCGGTGATTCGGCACCTATCGAGCGGACAGTCGACGGAACTCGTACGGAGTTCATGGCTGGCGAATTCGAATTGGCCACCTGGGGTGTCGCATCCACACCATTGATCGCTGACGACAAGCTGATTGTGAACGTTTGTGGAGCCAAGACTTCGTTGGTGGCACTTGAGTTCGATTCTCTGAAGCCAATCTGGACCGCCCCGGGGAAAGGCACGGGATATGCTTCCTGCATCGCGGGCCGGTTCGGCGGCAGGAATCAGGTCATCGGCTACCAGAGCGAATCTCTTAGCGGCTGGGACATCGAGTCGGGAGAATTGCTGTGGAACGTCCGGCCGGAATACGACGGGGACTACAATGTGCCAACGCCAGTTGTCGTGGACGAGCGACGCCTGCTGGTCGTAACGGAAAACAACGCGATGCGGCTGTACGAGTTCGATAACCACGGAATTCTCGCGGCGGAGCCGATCGCTATGAACGAGGAAGTGACACCCGACACGGTGACTCCAGTTGCCGTGAACGGTTTCGCCTACTGCACATCTGGCGACGAACTATTTCGTCTCGATCTGGCCGACGGCTTGAAGACCGCTTGGTCGACCCGGGATGAAGCGTTTGCACAGCACGTGTCGCTGATCGCCGACACGGCTGGCCGACGGTTGCTAGTTGCTAGCTATTCCGGCGAGTTGCTTCTGTTCGACATCTCCGGAGCCGAGCCGCAACTTAAGTCACGACGCAAGCCGTTCGGCCTTTCTCTCGATGAGGAAATCTACTCCCACCCGGCATTGGTCGGCAACCGCCTTTACTTGCGAGGAACGGCCGCTTTGGTATGTGTCATGTTTTGAGCGGGCTCCCCGGCTGGATCGCTCCCAGATACCCCGCTTGCGCAAGTATGAACCCGCCGTATCACTTGACGTAGCCGAATTCCTTGAAGACCTCCTGGCCGTGGGTCTCGACAAAGCCCAAGAAGTTCTGAACCTGTTCGGGCTGTTCGGTGTAAGACAGTCCCATTACGCTCACCCGGATCTCGTCGTCATACTCGTACGGGGCTGGGACGACTTCGATGGCGTCAAGGAAATTGTTGGCCACGCCATTCCACATGATTCCCGCGTCACCAAAGCCCAGCTTCATTTTGTTGCCGATTTCCGAGTGATGCTTGAACATGGCGTTCCCCACGTTCTTCAGCACGGCCTCTTTGATTTCCTTCTTTTCCAGCAACGCGAAAGTCATCTCGCCACAGGTGGAAAAATCGGGATTGGTCAGCAGCACCTGAAGCTCCGGCTTGGCGAGATCATCAATCGACTTGATTTCCTTCGGGTTTCCTTTCTGGACGACCAGCACCGGAGCCAGGAATCCCACTTCCACCTCGCGCAATAGCGCATCGGCGTCGCGTGTGTACTGCTGGAACGGCGAGTGTGTCACGTAAACATCGCCGATCGCTTTGGTCTGGACGTTGGGCAGATGGTCCTCGGAACCTCCAAAGGACAACTCGGTGCGGCCTCCCGTTTCCTCTTCATACATCTCAGTGAGCTTCTCCATCGGTGGCCGGAACGAGGAGCCGCAGAGAATCGTAATGGGCTTGTCCGACGAAGCATCTCCGGGCTCTGGCTTGTCGCCTGCCGTGTCGGAAGCTGAGACAGCACCTGTCGTAGTGTTTGCCGAACCGCTCGTCTCCGGCCCACTTGGTTGCTGTCCACTATCCTGGCATGCCGTCGTGGTAAGCAGGAACAAAGCGGCGAAAAGTACAGAAGTAGTTCGCATCGTTTGTCGCATGATCAAGATTCTCCTTGTTGGTCTTATCTAACGAATTGCGGCTTCTCGACAAACCGCCTTCTGGGAATGCACGAACTATAGGGCCGGCGCGGAGGGTGCAATCAACAGACGGAGGACAGAGAAGGAGTAGGCGTGACGCTTGGACACGTGATCGAACGCGGCACAACCGAACGCATACGTGCCTCCGGGCTCAAACCGAACGTCGTGCTCGCTGCCGGTATCAAGCTTCCGCCGAAAATACAGCGCCCAACGTCCGTTCTGGTGCACCGACACGCAGTTCAAATCGCCGCGATCTCCAATAAACGGCGAGCTGATCATGCCGGGAATGGTCGTCCCTGGCTGGATTTCCGCTGCCTTCTCCTCGGTGTACTCGACGGCGTGCTCTTCCGGGATCGCACCTAGGCGGACCGCTGACGGCTCCGCCGGCAGGAACGCGGGATGCGGCTGGTCGGGCGACTCGTTCTTCTTATAGCCACCGCCGTCCTTCGGATCTCCGTAACGACCGCTCAACGCGGTCTCTGACTTCGGGTGGGACCAGTATTTGTCGTCGGCCTGTCCCGCAGGATCGGTGCGCGTCGCCTTCCAGTGCCATACGTCCACGATGCGATCGCTGTTCTTACAGCCGTATGGATTCCCGCCGCCCGCATGACAGTACAACGCACACCCTGCCTGCTCGAATCGCCAGTCCGGTTCTGTGGGGAAAGCCAACGCGAATTTGTCCTCATAGTACACGCATTCGTCCTTGGCATTCGTTGCCAGATGCTCCCATCCATCGGCCGTCTTCTGCCACGGAGTGTACCGTCGATCTTCCGTTGGATCGTCCCATTCAGCCAGGACAAACAACTCGTCTCCATCATGCATGGCTCGAAGCGTGACGGTGGTGTGACCCGCGTCGAATCCGCTGCCGTTGGCCAGATTCGCGGTCACCGGACGAGCCTTGTCCCAGGGCAAATCAGTCAAGTCTGTATCGGTGACGTCCTCCTGCGAAACAGACGTGGCGACCAGCGTCCGCCAAGAATACGAAACGGGCCAACAGGCGGCCATTAACCAGACGATCACAGGTGCCACGATAAGGAAAGCAAAAAGCGGGCCCAATCTGGGCCGTGCAAAGGGATGAAAAGCAGGAACCAGCAGCCGGATCCGACGTGTGAAACCCGACACAGTGTGCCACAACATGGCGAAGGGTAACAGCAGAAGGCCAATTGAACTGTGAAGCCAGATGACGACCTTTGCAGTCTCACCCGATGTGATCGCGTTGAACATCAGCAGGCCCGTCACGATCATCACCAGCCCGCCGCCAAGCGTTATCGCATGGATCGGACGAGACCAGACACGGCGGCGGCAAGCGAAGATGGTGGCCAACAAAGACGGGCAGAATACGAGCGCCGCGACAAAGTGCCATAGCTGAACGCGTCCCGACAAGAGATAGTTCGGCAATACGCCGGAAAAGAACGAGCGTTCCGGTCGAGCGATTGCATGCAGACTCAAGCCTGTCAGCAACAGAAGCACGAAGGCACCGGTCAGCACCCAATGCAGCAAACGAAACAGGTACGAGTATTTGGAAATGGGCGGCGCGGGTCTATCCGTGCTGGCGTTCTCTTTTTGCATTTAAGTAGCCTCAATTGTGAGATTCGAGGGAAGCGTCCCTTTTGGCATGGCCTGCAGGGTAGTCAGGTTCCGCAGTTTTGGGGTCTTGGAGAGGAAACGGCGTGCCTGGGACCATCGTGCGCAAACGCATGCAGCATCCTTAATGCGACATTGCGCATAGCTAGGACAAATACCGGATGTTTTTGAGTTTTGTGGACAGGTTTTCGGGTAGTTTTCCGCTATTCGTCCCAAATCCCTTTCGCAACTGAACTCGGGTCAGTTATTCCCGGAAAGATCTTCGCGTTCCGTCCACAGGACCCATTGGTTCACGGTATTAGCCATTGTGCATTGCTCTCGAAGAACCGCCCCGCCGACGGAGACTACTTCATGAATCGTCAACCGAAATGCTCGAGGGCATTCACGCTCATCGAGCTTCTGGTGGTCATCGCCATTATTGGAATTCTGGTGGCGTTGTTGTTGCCGGCGATCCAGTCTGCTCGGGAAGCCGCTCGACGAGCGCAATGCCAAAACAACCTCAAGCAAATCGGAGTGGCCCTGCACAACTTCGAGGGAACCAACCGCGTGTACCCAGCCAGCTACGAAGGCGTGCCCGGCAGCCCCGGCAACTGGTCCACGCAGGTGTTGCTATTGCCCTACCTCGAACAGGGCAGCATGTACGAGGAGGTCGAGTTGGACAAAGGATGTACGGCCATCTACATCGGTGGAATCCGACTCAGCGCCCACCGCATTCCAACTTACCTCTGTCCTGACGAAGTCAATGACAAGGTCCGATACGACAACAGCGGGCAGCCAAAGCACTGGCCATTGAGTTATGGTTACAACGTAGGGACTTGGTTCGTTTGGGATCCGAACACCAGACAGGGCGGCAATGGGGCGTTCTATCCGTACAATCGGATGTCGCCCGCTGACTTCACTGACGGTCTCACTTCCACGCTTGCCTTTGCCGAGGTGAAGGCGTACGAACCGTACCTCCGGAATTTGTCTCAGGCGGGTTCTATGCCGATGCCAACAGACCCAAGCCAAGCTTGTCTTGGCGGATCGTTCAAGCCGACCACTGGTCACACGGAATGGTCGGAAGGGCGTTGCCATCAGACGGGATTCACCGCCACCTTCACCCCCAACACCAAAGTCATGTGCGCCAACGGCGGCCAACAGTACGACATCAATTGGACGAATCAACAGGAAGGCATCGCCGGCGCGACCGCTCGCACTTACGCGGCCATCACTTCCCGCAGCTACCACGCAGGAGGCATCGTCAACGCATTGCTGATGGACGCCTCGGTCAGACCCATTAGTGAAAGTATCGACCTTTTCACCTGGCAGGCCCTGGCCACGCGAAATGGAGGCGAAGCGATCACGGTGCCCTAGAACGAGAAAAAGCGTCCCGTATTCTGTCCACAGGACGTGCCTGTTCACGGTATTAGGAAGTAGGTTTATCCCCGTATCACTCCCGCGTCCTCCCCACAGATCCGTCCACACGCCCTCCTGCTAAGGCTCTGCTTGGAGTCGCCCGCCATCGCGGCCCCCAATTGATGAGAATCTGCACCATGCCATGAGGAGAATGTGATGCGTCCCAGTTGTGTTCGAACAGGTTTCACGCTGGTCGAATTGCTCGTAGTTATTGCGATCATCGGCATCTTGGTCGCGCTGATGCTCCCAGCCATTCAGTCGGCCCGCGAGGCCGCTCGTCGAATGCAGTGTTCAAGCAATCTGAAGCAAATCGGCGTCGCCATGCACAACTATCATGACACTCATGGGCGCTTCCCGCCTGGTTTCATGGCAGTCGATCATCAGGGCCAAGTCAAAGGCGGTTGGGCTTGGGGCGTCTTTCTGATGCCCTTCATCGAACAAAGTCCGTTACAGGACCAACTGAGTGCCACCGAGTACACGCTCTCCCAAGTTGTATCGGACCCCGCCCTACTGCCCATGCTTCAGATGAAGCTGTCCGTGTTCACCTGCCCGTCCTCTCCCATGCAGCCGCTGCGAGAATTCCTCGGTCCAGGCTCGGAAATGGTCTCCACAGCCAACTACACATGCTGTCGAGGGTTCTATCGTTACCGAGGCAACGTGCATTTGCAGAAACAGAACAATGGCGTGTTTTACGGCGAAAGCTCCATCAGCTTTCGGGATGTGACCGATGGCACGAGCAACACTTTTGCCGTCGGCGAACGGACGGTCCTGCCCGTGCATAGGAACGAGCCGCGTAGGTGGCCGTCTTGGTGTGGCCCCGGAGGACTTGGCATCGGCGCCACGGTCAGCTCGTGCGTATCCGTCAGGTTGAACCATCCCACCAACATGCACGCCTTCAGCAGTCATCATATGGGCGGTGCCAATTTCTGCTTCGTCGACGGTTCGGTGCATTTTGTCTCTGACTCCATTTACTCGGACAGTGCAGGTCTATCGGACGGGGATAGCGGGAATCACTCCGATTTCGTGCAAGCGGCCAACCAGGGTCAGGTGGGCACGTATCAGTTGCTCGGTGTGCGGAATGACGGCCAGCCAGTTTCCGGAATGTACTAGCGATGGTTCGCTGTCTTCGCCGCCGGAGCCGCGAGACATCAGCAAATTCGGATTCACGCTACTATCGCCAGACGGCAAAGCCCCAAAATCCGAAGAGACCATGACAAGAACGACGCTAGACGCATTATTCTTGACGCTGCTCCTGAGCAGCCCGTTCATCGCAGGCTGTGGCTCAGATTCCGACTTGGCAGGAGTGAAGGGCAGAGTCACGCTGAACGACGAGCCTTTGGAAGGTGCCATTGTCGAGTTTCAGCCCACGTCAGCCGATGGCTCACCTTCGTCTGGGCGGACGGATCCCGATGGCCGATACAAGCTGATGTACACGTTCGACACACCAGGAACGACAACGGGCGAGCACATCGTGATGATCCGAACGGCAGGAACGTTCTTCGATGAGGAGGGCAACGAAATCGAACGGGAAGAAACCGTCCCTGCCAAGTACAACGGCCATGCTGAACTGAAGCGGACCGTCGAGCCCGGAAACAATACCTTCAACTTCGACCTCTGACTCCCGTGTTTTTCAAGATCATCACAAACCAGGCACGACACCAATGGGGAATCGCTCTGCTGATTCTCTTGGCCATGACGTCTCTGGTAACGCTGTACGTCTATTCCAGCAATACAACGGCCTTTGCAAACCGTTCCATGCAACTGGTGATGAAAAATATGGGGCACAATCTCCTCATCATTCCAACGGAGGCCGATGCCCGTTCGATCTACGTGTGCTTAGACGATCAAGTCGCCTTCGCCGACGATACAACTTGGCGCATGAGCAGAACGCGCAACTTGTCGTCCAGGTACTACGTATCCGTGTTGCAGGCGAGAGTAGAGGTTGACGGCCAGGAGTTGCTATTGACGGGCATTGAGCCCGTTGGCAGCGAGAACGAAACGCCGGAAAAGCGGAACATGGTCCTCCCGCTGGCAGAATCCGAAGCCAGACTGGGAAATGAATGCGCTCGGATGCTTCAGAAGGACATTGGCGAATCCGTGCAGATTCTGGGGAAGGAGTTCCGCGTTGTGGAAATCCTGCCTCCAAAAGCGACGTTGGATGACTGCCGGATCTACATCAGCCTCTCACGTTGCCAGCAGCTACTAGGAAAGGAAGGCCAGATCAACTTCATACTTGCCTTTCTTTGCCTTCACGGAGGATCGCTGGACCGCGCATTGATGGCTCAGGAGCAGAGGCTGGCAGAAATTCCTCCTGGTTTTCGCCAGATCAGCAGAATGGACATCGCCCAAGGTAGGCAACTTGCTCGCGTAACGACGCAGAAATCCCTGCACTATCTGCTGGCAATCGTCGCGGCTGCCACGGTCGTTGTCATCGCGGTGACTGGGTTGCAGGAGGTCAGCGACAGAAGGCACGAAACGGGAATTATGATCTCCATGGGAGTGCCCCATACGTATATCGTCAGCCTCTATCTTGTGAAGACATTGACGCTGGCTCTAACGTCGTCGGTCGTGGGATTCCTTCTGGGTTCGGCCCTGGCCGTGCAGTTCACGGCGCCGTTTCTCATAGTCAACACAAGACCAGTCACCGTCCTCTGGGACCAATTGCCCGCCGCGATGGCGTTGACCTGCGCAGTGGCACTGGTGGCTGAGATCATCCCAATCATAAGGCTGCTGTGTTTGGACCCGAACACGATCTTGGCCGAGCAGTGATCTCATGATTCAAGCGCGCAACGTCGTCAAAACCTACTCCGGCACCAACGGGCCCGTGCATGCCCTGGACGGCGTCGATCTGTCGATCGAAGCTGGCGATTTTGTCGTCATCCACGGTTCGAGCGGCAGCGGGAAAACGACACTGCTGCAAGCGATTGGAGGAATGCTTCGCCCCACGTCCGGCACCGTGGCGTTCCAGGACGACGACATCTACTCGTTCTCTGCTGTTTGGCGCAGTCGATATCGCAAACGAAACGTGGGGTTCATCTTCCAAAAATTCTTCCTGTTGCCGTACTTGTCGGCCTTCGATAACATCCGCATGTCGTTGGAACTTCGGGGTCGTCGAGGCAAGCACAAACAGACGATTGTGGATGTCGCGACGCGTTTGGGCATGGCTGATCGACTCGGCCACCGACCATCGCAGTTGAGCGTTGGCGAGCAGCAGCGAATTGCGGTAGCAAGAGCAATCGTGGGCGAGCCACAGCTCATCCTGGCCGACGAACCGACGGGAAATTTGGACCGGAAAAACGCCGACGTATTCGCAAGTTTCCTATCCGACGAGAATCAACGTGGCCGTACGATTGTGCTTGTGACGCACGACGAAAGCTTGCTCGATCTGGGAAACCGAACCGTACAACTCCGTTCGGGTAAGATTTCCTGCACGGCGTGACGCCGAGTCTATCACAACCGTCGAAATGCCAGGAATTGCTGGTAGGGCAGCAGATCGTCGCGTTCAACGAGCGAATGGAATCCAGCATCTTTGCACAACTGCAGGATGCGTGCTTGGGGTACCTTGATCGACTCGGGAGGACCTTCCGGCAATTCGCCTTCTTTGAAGTCGATCAGGACAAGCCGGCTACCTGGCTCCATCTGTTCGTGCAGCTTCTTCAACCAGGCGCCCCGATTCTTGACGTGCGTCAGCACATCGCAGACAAAGACCAGATCGACGTCCGGCGGTAATCCCCAGACCTCTTTGACATCGTGGAAGCCCTGCTCGATCGTGGCACGATCGGCGAAGGCTTCGAGGATCTCTTGGACGCTCGCATTTGGATCGGTACAGAAGAAGGCATACCAACCATGCTCCTCCTTGACGAGCACGACACGAACGAAGCCACCCACCGGTACATAGGTTGCCAGGAATGTCTTGTAGGTCTTGGTCGTTGTTTCGCCGTAGACCGTACAATCGATGCTTTGCCAGCCGCGTTTTTGTCCAGCCCGTTTGGCGAGACTGACTCGATTCTTTCCGTACTTGCGTGGTCGGGCTCGGCTTCGCCGTTGCCCCTTTTTCAGTTTGGGAGGCAGGTCTCGCAGGGCGGCGTCTTTGCGCAATCGCCCCACGATGACCACGTTGGAGAGCCTCAAAACGCGTCTGAGAAATGGGCGTTTGGTATAGCCACCGTCGACGACGATCCCAACCGTTTTCCCCGCCTTTTTCAGGATAGGAACGATCCACTCGACCAGTCTCGCCGCCAGTTGGAGCTTCGTGGCAAACCGATACCAACGTCGAAAACGGGGAATCGTCGTCATCGTGCGTTTGCGGACATAAAGCATCGCTCGTAGCGGCAGGCCAATCGGGCCCATTCCGGATGCCGCAATGCCAGCGAAATGGTGACCCAAACATGTCCGTAGAGATACGGCTGATCGGCCGGGCCTGGTGTGGGGTTGTGATGGATGTCCGCCCCTTCCACCTTCGGCCCATACCGTTTAGTGGGCGAGTCGTCCAGCACCAGCAGCAAACGTTTCGGCAGGGGCAAGGTTTTCAGGATCAATATCACCAATCGCACCACGTGGTTTGTATGATCAGGCGTTCATTACTGGGACGGCGGTTCGCCGCGCTTCGTACCGTAAGCAGTCAATTCATCAATCACATCGTCTACACGGCCGTCCCAAATTCTGGCAGCCCATTGATCGTATTTATCTCGGGCGTCCGCTTCGTTGT
>CAZUAH010000232.1:0-20769 GCA_964617665.1 uncultured Pirellulaceae bacterium | reverse complement strand
GTTCGGAACTGACCGCTACGCAACGTCTGAACTTCGCTCAATCGTTCAATCCGTTCGGCGCGATTACGGGAGTGGTCGTCAGCCAGATCTTTGTGCTCTCGCAACTGAACGTCAAAACGGCTGAGGAGAGAAAGGAGCTTCCTGAAGGAGAACTGGCGGCGATCCAGGCGGGTGAAATCAATGCGGTCACCACGGCCTATCTGGTCATGGGCTTGTTAATGGTTTGCCTGTTCCTTGCAATCCTCCTGACAAAGATGCCAAGTCTGAAGGAAGACGACAAGCGATTGGATCTGATGGGCACGTTCGGCCGGCTCAGCAAGAATCTGAACTATATGTGCGGCGTCGCCGCCCAGTTCTTCTATGTCGGCGCCCAGATCGCAGTTTGGTCCTACATCATTCGCTACACCATGGAACAACTCAAACTTGACGACGTCGTACAGGCATTGGGGCCAGACGCTTCGACGGCACAGATCACCGAAGCCTTGCGCAACGTCGAGCCGTTTGCAGCCAGAGTCTACAACGTTTGTGAATGGCTCGGGCTCGATTTCGTGCTACCGAAAACTGCCGAACAGGCCGGTGGCACCTACTACATCGTATCGTTGGTCCTCTTTGTTGTCGGGCGATTCGCCTGCACGGGCCTCATGCGGTTCTTCAAGCCCCGGAATCTGCTAACAGCGCTGTCCGTGATCGCCGTCGTCTGCTGTTTGATCACGATCTACGACAAAGGATTCCTCGGCGTGTACACGCTCATGATAATATCCGCGTGCATGTCGCTGATGTTCCCGACTATTTACGGTTTGGGAATTGCGGGGCTGAAGGACGACACGAAGATCGGCGGATCGGGCATGGTCATGGCGATTGCCGGTGCGGCGGTCTTGACGCAAATCCAAGGCGCTGTGTCAGATCAGGCCGAAAGCATCAAGATCGCCTACTGGGTGCCTGCCATCGCGTTTGTCTTGATCGGGTTATACGGCGCAATCGTCTGCCGAAAGTATGAAGCCACCCATGCGCCAAACGCAGAGTGACATCACTCGTAATCAACGCTCCATTTTCATGCCGCGACCTGCTCTTTCCGGTCCATCGTATGGGCGAGGAACCCATAGACTGCGATGACGACGAAGCAGACTACCGGCAGGAAGAAGGAAATACGTACCGATTCGAGTTGCTGCCCCGCGATGGTCATTCCCTCTGCGTCGATCATGGCGGCCTGGATCCGCGGCATGAAGGCTCCGCCCACGATGGCAAAGATCAGACCCGCAGACCCAAGTTTTGCATCATTCGGCGAGAGGCCATCCAAGGCGATTCCGTAGATTGTCGGGAACATCAGCGACATACAGGCGGAAACACCGATCAGGCAGTAAAGCCCCGTCATCCCCTGGATGAAGATCGCGCCCAGCGTGAGCAACATGCCACCGATGGCCAGAATTCCCAGCAGAAGTCCCGGCTTGAGGTACTTCAGGATAAACGTGCAAATGAAACGACTGCCCAGAAAGATGCTCATCGCCAGAATATTCCAGTTCTGCGCCTGAGCCGCGCTCAGTCCGATCAGTGTCATTCCGTAGTGAATAATGAACGTCCAGCACATGATCTGCGCACCGACATAGAAGGTCTGTGCGATGACGCCGCCGGTGTAGTGGAAGTTGAACAGCAAATGCTTGAACAACGGCACAAGTTCGATCTTGTCTTCCTCGTGTCCCGTATCGGGCATCTTCGACAAGATGAAGATCACCAAAACGGCAAGTACGATCAGAGCGATGATTACGTACGGCGTTCTGACAACTCCCAGATCGTGCGCCACCATCTCCTGATGCTTGGCTTGTTCTTCTTCTGCGTGCTTTTCCAGTGCATCCGTTATGAGGCCATCGACCTTGCTCGGCAACATCTCGGCGTACTCGGGATGAGCTGCCTTTTCGTTCTCTCTGAACTCGGCGACGCCAAGGCTTGGGAGAATAAACGTACTGGCGACAACCATTCCCGTCAGTGATCCGATTGGGTTGAAGGCCTGGGCAAGATTCAACCGCTGCGTGGCCGTCTCCGGCGATCCCATGGAGAGGATGTATGGGTTGGCAGTCGTTTCGAGAAAGGCCAATCCGAAGGTTAGGATGTAGAAACCAATCAGGAAGACGTTGAACTCCATGAACAAGCTGGCCGGAATCGTCATCAAGGCACCGACCGCGTAGAGCAAAAGGCCGATGATGATACCTGATTTGAAGGAGAGTTTCCGAATGACCAAGGCCGCCGGAATCGCCATCGTGGCGTACCCGCCGTAGAAAGCCCATTGCACCAGGCTGCTTTGCGCGTTGCTGATCAGGAAGATCTCTTTGAAAGCTCGCACCAGTGGATTGGTGATGTCGTTAGCAAAACCCCAAAGCGCGAACAGGGTCGTTACCAGGATGAATGGATAGAGATACTGTCCAGGGACCACTTTGTTCGCGTCATCGCTCCGGACGCCTACTGAATCCGGCGCGGTATAAGGATTGTCGCTCATCGTTCTGATTTGGGCCTTTGCAGGAGAGAGGTTTGTAGAAAGTCCGTGCGAAAGGCACCATTCTATTGTGCAAGTCCGAGCAAACCAAGAACCCGGACAACCGCCTGCGACCCAACTCCGACTCTAAAACGCCAAGTCCGGCACTGGCCGCCAACGTGCTAGCGAAGCGATGCCAGCGGGGATGTCACATCCGCACGGCGATAAATCGTCGTTGGCTATTCAGCGATGATGTGAGTACCAAACAAGGGGCTAGTCGAATCACCTGAGGCAATGCCTCGGTAAACGGCGAGACCTAGCAAGAGACGGACTATTCTTCGGATTGGGGGTTTTGTATCGAATTTGCTGAAAATTCATGTTGCAGCGGATCGAAGGGTAATCCGGATCGTTCTCTGGCTCCTGCAATTGGATCCCGTATGAGCGCGTCAGAGTCATCGCTGGCATGGAAAATGTGGCCGATCAGCAGTATCGCGAACACCTGGACATCCGGGCGATCAGCGACGTATTCCAGCCAGGGCTGAGTGCCTACATCGGCAGCCAGTTGAATTACTGATTACCAACCTGCGGCCGTCCGCCCCTTGTCTGGATGAAGGGCCGTCGTGCGATTCACCGTCCTATTTGCGGTATTGCATCAATACTATTATGCCCGGCCAGTTCACCTCCATGCCGTGGACCATTTTGCCGTGGTATTTGGGCGTCTTGCCTGTCTTTAGTACGTTCTCGCCTGATTTCAGCATGGAAAGGTCATCGAGCGCTACGCAATGAACGCAATACGCGTAACGAGGCCCCTCTCGGTCAAAGGCTTTCCGGTCGTTGATGTAGATGCCTTCCATGTAACCCGGACTCCAACTGCACCAAACCAATTGCGCAGCAGTGGCTCTGGCCAAGTCGCCTTGGATACGGAATTTCTGTTCGCATTCTCCCTTGCGAGTAACCCACTTCTTCGGCACGTCGTACGGTTTGCACAATTCGACAGACAAACCGTCACGATCGAAGGTCAGCCCGTCGACCGCTTCGGTGAAGAATGTCAACCCGGTCTCGTCAGTGATCCAGGCGGCCAGTTGAATGGGGCGAGGCTGATCGGGGATCCATGAGGTGTCCCACGTCAGGCTCCAAGACGCGGCTGTCACGCTACCGATATGTCCAGCTAACTGAGACCGAACGTAATGATAGTGCCACTGCGTGTACAATCCGTCGCCTTCCAAATTCACACCCTCGAATCGGCCAAGAAAGTCAATCCGCGTGATTGGGCCATTGGGACTGGACGCTTCAGCCCGCAATTCCACTTCGGTGTCCAGTTTGGCGTTCTTGGCTGGCGAGACAAGTCGTCCAGTTGGATGCGGCTTCCGCTTCGTATCATAATAAACGCGAAAATGGACCCCATAGACCAGGTTCTGTGGCCAACTCCACGAATGCTCTCCGTCGACTCTCAGGCGGAACTGGTTCCCCGTGCCGGCTTTGAGGTGCTTCAGCGGAACGTCTACAATCGGGTAAGTGTGATGTTGATAATCCCGCTGCGGTTCGGGGATGCCTTTCGCTTCGGGGAATGTGATCCACTCGTGGTCGTTGACGGATATTGCCAAACCACGAGTCCCGTCGTGGCAGAGCAGCTTTTCAATGACCACTTCAATCCGTGTAGCCGCATCCAGGTCGAGCTTATGTTCAAGTTCGACGGGACCGCCCCCGTAATCCAACCGACCGCCAACTCGCAACGATCCGCCAGCGTCGCCGCCTTTGTTGGTCCAGCGATGCTCTCGAAATAGATCGCCAGGTCGCGGCGCGGCAAGCATGATCGAAGTTTGGATAACGATCAGGATTCCGCTGACCAAAGAGAGAATCCCGCGAACGGGCTTGACGTCGAAACGAATCATCTTGCGATTTCTCCAATCGCCGCCGAGACTTTCCGCGCGGCTCTCTTCTTGACCATTGCCCAAAACTGCTAGACTACACAAAACGGTTCGCAATGTAATCCCTGGAAACGACAGACGACGCGGAGGTAGAAGAAGCCATGAAAACGAAACTGCAGGTCTTCTCGCAGAGTCTTATATTGGCCGCGACCGCCTCGCTGGCGATTGCCGGCGATCCCGCCTGGCAGCGCAAGAGCAGCACCACGGGCGATATCCCTGTACCGAACCAAGCCGACCAGCAGACGTGTTGTGTGGCCGCTGATCTGGACGGTGATGGTATCGACGATTTCGTCGTCGGCGAGCGCACGCAGACGCCTTCGGTCGTGTGGTACAAGTACAATGGCAAAAAGTGGGAAAAGCGCGTGATCGACGACACGCGGCTGAAACCCGAGGCCGGCGGCGTATGCTTCGACGTGGACGGCGACGGTGACCAGGATGTCGTTCTCGGCCAGGACGCAAGCGGTTCGGACGTCTGGTGGTGGGAGAATCCCTTCCCGCGATTCGAAAAGCCTTGGAAGCGGCGACTGATCAAACAGGGAGGTCCCCGTAAGCACCATGACCAGACAGCCGGGGACTTCGACGGCGATGGGAAGATCGAGTTTGTGTCCTGGAACCAAAAAGGCAAGCAGCTTCTGTTATTCGAGATTCCCGCGGATCCGCACAAGCCCGAGGTCTGGTCGTCGACACCGATCTTCTCCTGGAAGTCAGGCCGAGAGTTGGAGGGTTTCCCGTCGACTCCGACGGACGTCGATTTAGACGGCAAGATCGACCTTGTCGGTGGTGGTCGTTGGTTCAAACACCAGGGCGGCACAGAATTCGAGGCGCATGTAGTTGACGACCAAATGCGGTTCACCCAATGCGCGGCGGGCCAACTGGTCGCAGGCGGGCGCCCAGAGATCGTCTTCTCGCCCGGCGACATGGACGGCGACGCCAAGTGGTACGAATGGGACGGAAAGCAATGGAAATCCCATTTGCTGGGATTCGTCGTACACGGCCACACCTGCGAAGTCCGCGACGTCAATGGCGATGGTCATCCAGACATTTTCATCGGCGAGATGGGCAACCCCGGTGCGGGCGACAAGGCGAAGACCTACATCTGGTACGGCGACGGCAAAGGTGCGTTTCGCAAGACCATTGCCTCGCACGGCCAAGGAATCCACGAAGGTCTACTAGGCGACTTCGACGGCGACGGCGACGTGGACATCCTGATGAAGCCGTACAACCACAACTCGCCGCGCATCGATGTACTGCTGAACACGCCCGTAAAGCGGTAAGAAGATTAGGGTTTGGGCCACGGCGCATGCGCTAGCGTGGGCGCACCATGAAGGCGTTTCAAAACCCATTCTTGGGAGGGCGAAGCTCCTGCTGAGCCGCGTTTTCCCGCGATTTCGGCTCGGTGGGAGCCTCGCCCTCCCGGTTCTGAAACCGTTTCATATCAAACCGCTCGCCAGGGCGAACCATGACGTAATCGGGTTGCCCTTCCACCACAGGTTTCGTTCCGTCGTAGAAGTAGACGTTGTTGGCACCCACGACCTCTGCCACTTTGCCGGTTACTACCAACGCCGTATTCTCGTCGATGCCGATGCCCAATACTTGCGGATAATTGTCGACAAGCTTCGTCATATCCGCAAAACGCCTTCGACTTGAGAAATGCTGATCCACGGCGCATCCCGGTAAGAAAGCGAATCCCCGTTCGTAGCCTTCGGCCATGATTTCGCGATTGCCCAGCGGATTGCCGCGCACCATGTACTCCGCCTGGATCGACGCGCCCGCCGAACTGCCGCCGATGACTCCACCGCGGCGCAAAACATCGTGGAACAAGTCGTACGCCTTGGTATGCTCGTACGCATCCACAAACCGCCACTGGCGACCACCGCTGAACCACAAACCTCGTGCCTTGCGCAGCGTGTCGAGAAACGGGTCACTTTCAACCTCCTGCAGGCTCCTCTCCCGCAGGGCGACGACATTCCGCGCTCCGAATGCTTCCAGCGTTGCCACGTCGCGTAGCCGTTCCGGCAACGGGTCCGGCACGGCGGTTGGCAACACGACGATCAACGATTCCGGCCCGCCAGCCATTTCGATGAACCTTTCCATCACCTCTTTCGGCATTCGCCCTCCGCCGCCCAGGATCAGCGTTCCGTGGGCCACGGTTGGTGGACCCATCTTGGCCGTCGGGAAAGGTGCCGCCGCACGAGCGCGGGCTGCTCGACGTAACGCCGTCAGGTCGGCGACTTGGCCAGATCTCAACTCGAAGGTCTTGCGCGGACGATTCTCGGCAGGTGCCAGACAAACGGTCACGGTCGATTTTCCCAGAACCTCCAAACGTCGTCCTTGCGCGATCAGTGCCGTAGCTTCGTCGATTCCGAATCCCACGTGGCCTGGATGTTCGTCCAGCGCATTCAGAAGCCGAGGCTTACGATTCCTCCTAAGGAAATGTTGATCGATAACCGCCCCTGGCAGGAGGTCCACTCCAACGCCAATGTTCGGAACGGGATTCCCACTGGCAATCATCAAACGTGATTGGATCGCGGCGCCCGCCGACGTGCCGCCGATCACTCCGCCGCGGTGCAGCAACGCCTCAAGTTCTCGTTCCACGGCGGTGCCCACATACGCCTCGGACAGACGAGACTGCGCCCCGCCGCCAAACCACACGGCGGTGGCCGTCTTTAGCGGAGCAACAAAATCTGGTTTGTCCGCTTCCTCACGAGAACGCGTGTGCAGCAGCGTGACAGAGGCCAGCGATCGGTTTTTCCAAGTAGCGAGCAGCGACTCGTCAGGAGCCTTATCGGCACGCTCGCTTGCCGTGGGGATTACCACCAGACGCGCTTCTTCTCCACCAGCCAACTCAACAAAGCGATCAATCACCGCATCCGGTAACGCGCCACCGCCGCAGATGACCAACGAGCCTGCTGCACCTCGTGGATCAATCCGATCCCCAGCACTACTGTCGTCCGCGGATGGCGCGACGGCACATAGAATCAGAAGAAGCTTACCCATTACTCTCCTTTTCGTTACCGACCTTCACCTTCTATTCGGCTCAACGCTCGTTTTGACTGGATGCGACATCCTGTCCGTCGGCACGGTCCGACCTTTTGAAGGTCTGTCCGTCAACGAATACGGTCCGCAGGTTTTCGAGACGCCACAACGGCTCGATTTCTTCTTCGCGGATTTCCGTGTCCTTCAACGATAGGACGGAAATGGCGTCCATTTTGGCGAGGTAACGAATCGACTCGCCGGACACTGCAGATCCATCCAGAATCAGTTCGTCAAGTCGCGTCAACTTGGCAGCGTGCACAAGCCCCGGTCCACGCACTGCAGTATTCGAAAGGTCCAGTCTCCTCAGTCGTGGAAAATTGGCCACGTGGAATAGCGCGTCGTCCGTCACACGGGGGCTGGGCAAGACCAATTCGCGGAGTCGATCAAGCTTGGTCAGGTGCGCCAGCCCCGATCCTGTTACCTTGCTTCCTGTCAGTCTCAAACTCCACAGGCTGTCCATCTCCGCCAACTCGTCCATGCCTTCGTCCGTGATCTTCGTGGCATTCGTGATGTGCAACCAAGTCAGCTTGTGGTTCTTCAGTGCAGCCAAGCCGTCGTCGTCGACCTTTTCCGCATTCAGCGTCAGACACACGAGCCCCGATACGTTGCGAAGGTGATCAAGTCCCTTGTTCGTCAATGAACATCCATCGCAATGAAGGCTTCGCAGTTTCTCCAGACGGGCGACGTGCCGCATGCCCTCATCACCGATAGAGCGGTTCTTCAGCCAGAGTTCGTCGATGACGCGCAAATCAACAAGGTGAGTGATTCCTTCAGTTCCACCACGCCAATCGGTGCCCAGTTCGACCTCGGCATAGTGTATACCGAAATCGAAACCCAGGTCGCGCTTGCTGGTCACGATTCCGCCCAACCCTCGGATGCGATCGATCGTTGCGAACCGGGGATCCGAAGACGATGTCTGCGCGCGAGCCGCATTCTCGTGGCGAGACGACGATAAAACCGCCGCTACGACGGCGATGGCCACGATTAATGTCGCAACAAGCGGTTTCCATCGCGTTTCCCAATTGCCGTCGCGCTTCATCTCAATTGTCTCCCTGCAAGCGGATCTATGCCTGACCATTATTGCGGTAGAAGAGTCTTGCGGTCATGTTGCTTCGCCCCCTCGATCGTCATGAGTTTTCGCAAGTTTTCAAGTGGCACGGACTTTGGCACGTACTGTACCGTACTGTCGGCGAACACAACCAGGACGCCCTGTCCGTCAAGGCCCTTCATCAGCGACTCGGGAAGACTGTCGATGTGTAGATCTCCCGGCTCCATCCAGTGCACATCTAGTTCCGCCACCTCGACAGCCAGAATCGTGTCGTCATCCAAATCCTCCAAGGAGCACGTTCGTGAATCGTCGAACGGTGTGCCGGGGCCGCAAATGACCGCCACATTCGTGTAATGCCTACTCCTATCGTGATCGAAGCAATAGTAGTCCGGCTCGCGGCTAGACAGTATTCGAACCGCCGGATCGAACCACGGCTTACGATAGTCGATTCCGAGCATGAGTGCCTCCATGAACGGAACGATCTGGTAACGCCAACTTCCGACGGGTCTTCCCACGTCATCCCTCCGAATCGCCGGCGGCAGACGCCTGTATGTGTCTTGAAAGTTCTGCAGAGAAAGGCCCACGTTCTTCAGCGCGTTGACGCGATGCGTTCGCCGTGCGGCCAACTTCGCTGCCTGGAACGGGGGAATGAGCATGGCGATCAAAGCGGCTATGATGACCACTACACAGACACATCCTTTCCAGCCCGTTCGTCGAGACTTCTTCATGTCCGACATTCATGCGACCCCGGGACGATAGGCGACATGTGTGAATCCACCTTTGACCGAGTCTAACGGCCGGGATATGTTGATTCAATACAACCTCGAAGGAGACGTGACGTGCAGATCGCAATTTGCCTTGCAGCATTTTTCCTGACTGTCTCTTCGGCCTTGGCGGCCGAGGACAATGGCCGCAAAACACGGCCTCGTGACAAAACCGCTCCGCGGGAGAACGCGATTCCCGACGTCATCTTCATCCCGACGCCTCCTGACGTTGTCACGGCCATGCTCAAGCTTGCCAAGGTTCGAAAGGATGACGTGCTGTACGATTTGGGCTGTGGTGACGGCCGCATTGTTGTCACCGCAGCCAAACGATACGGCTGCCGCGCCGTCGGTTGCGATATCGACCCTCTCCGAATCGAAGATGCGCGGAAGAGCGTCCATCGGGCTGGTGTCCAGGATCGGGTGTCTATCGAACAAAAGGATCTCTTCTCCGTCGATCTCAGGCCGGCCACCGTCGTAACGCTGTATCTGACACCGGAGTACAACGTAAAACTCCTGCCGCAGCTTGCGAGCCTTCCACCAGGAGCCCGCGTCGTCTCGCATCAGTTCAACATGCACGGCGTTGTGCCCGACAAGGTGGTTCGCGTGCGATCGAAACACGACGATCGAATACACGTACTCTACCGGTGGACAGCGCCCGTCAAATCTTCCAGTGAGCCGATTCAGTCAGGCGGACTGCTCCCAACGTCGGACTTGGACTGTTCTGCGATAACGTTACCATAGCCGACCAAACGGATACCTCGGCGACGGATCACTTCTTTCACGCGCGGGCTGGTGAACACCTGTGTGACGCCCTGACGATCCTCGGCAACGTTTTCGTAGCCGCGATGCCCGATGGCACGCATCTCGGGCGTGTTGAGACCGGGATGCTCGACGATCAACCAGAGACCGGGCTTCAGGTCTTCGAGAATCCGTACCAGGTTTTCTTCTTTTTGCTCGGCGGTAGTGTCCTTACCGCCGAATCGTCCTGCCCTTTGTGCCCCGTCAACTCCCAGCGGAAGGTGATATTCATCGGCGAGTTTTTCGACCAGCGCCCTGAGATCGGGTGTAGCGCTGGCCGTTCCCATATGGCAAGAAAGATGAGTAACGTTGGGCAGCTTTTCCAAAGCCAGCTCGATCTGAGCCCTCAGTTCCGATTCCACCTCATCCAGTTTGGCGCCGGCCTGTAGGAAACCGGTATTGGCAGGAAAGTCCCGTCTCTGACTTGTCATCGGGTAGAAATGGCCACGGTCGTCGACCAGGCTTGGCGCTTCGGTCACCGGACCCCATTTCATGTTCTCCCACTCGCTGGTCAATGTCAGGTGGACTCCCACGTCCAGCTTGGGATTGTCGCTAAGCATCTTGACCGCTTCGTTGAACCACGGAGCTGACACCATCACTTCCAGTGACCGAACGATGCCTTCGCGACAACATTGGATACACGCCACATTGGCGGCGTGAGATGATCCTATGTCGTCACCTCGCACAATCAGCCGAATGTCTGAGTCTTCCGCCGAATCACAGGCTCCGGCTCCAACAAGGCATGCCAGAACGGCGGCGGCCAAGCTCACGATGCGTACATAGAGGGCTTCTCTTCTCATGATAAACACTCGCTTGTGTTGGGAAGGTCCAGCGTGCGACAAGCAGAGCTTGCGCAAAAAGGGGAGCGGTTGCAGTTGCCGGCTCATTTGACGGTATAATGGCGAACACTGTCAAGCGACCGACTCGCACCGATTTGACCAACAAGGAATCTGCAATGAGTAAATCCACAATCGCGGACGTGGTGTTCGTTTTCTGTCTTCTGTTGACGATACACGGTACCGGATTCGCCGCCCAGCCAAAGCCGTCCGAAATGACGATCCAGCAAGAGCCGGTCAGGAAATGGGTTATTCATCTCATCCATCAAACACACTTAGACATTGGCTACACGCACACGCAGGAAGATGTTCTCAAACGACAAGTCGGCTTCTTGTACACCGCCTTGGATCTGATCAAGGAAACCGCGGATTATCCCGAGGATTCCCGGTTCAAGTGGCATCCCGAAGGGATGTGGGCCATTGACGAGTTTCTTCGGACCGCGACGGAAGACAAACGCGACGAGTTTCTCGACGCAATCCGCAAAGGCTCGATCCATCTTGATGGCTTCTACGTCCACATGATGAGCGGCCTGGGAACCGAAGAGGAGTTGCTACAGTTGATGCAACCGGCCAAAGACTTCGAGCGGAAATACGGCGTCCCAGTGACCACGGCCATCGGCTCGGACGTGCCTGGTTACACGTGGGGGCTTGTGTCGGCCATGGGCCAACAGGGTCTGAAGTACCTGAATACGGCCCCGAACAATAATCATCGCCTGGGGTTCCTCTACCTGTTGGGCAACAAGCCGTTCTACTGGACCGATCCGTCGGGTGAACATCGAGTGCTCTGCTGGATGGTTCCTAACAGCTACATTCATTTCTGGGGCGGTCGGCACCGAGATGTTGGTGCGGCCGTCTCGCAGTTTATCGATCATTATCTGGTCGCGCAGGACTACCCCTACGACATCGCCCAGATCCGCTATTCGATCGGTGGCGACAATGGGCATCCTGACCCTGACCTTGCCCGACAGGTCAAAGAATGGAACGAGAAACACGCTTATCCCAAAATCATCCTTAGTACCAACACGCGTTTGTTCAGCGAGTTCGAGGAGCGCTACGGCAAGGATTTGCCCGTTCTTTCCGGCGACCTGACGCCGTATTGGGAAGACGGCGCAGCTTCGACATCGGCAGATCTGGCAATCAATCGTCGCGCGAAGGAAGGCCTCGACCAAGCCGAACGGCTATGGGTGATGCTCGATCCGACTGCGAAACTGCACGACCTGTTCAGCAAGGCGTGGCACAACGCCATCATGTACGACGAGCACACATGGGGCGCCCATTGCAGTATTTCGAAACCCTTCAGCGAATTCACCATATCCCAGGAGAAATTCAAGCAGCGATTCGCGCTAAACACGCGCGATGTCGCCAACGAGATCCTGGAACAAGCCACCAGCACGGTCGCCGCGCCGGATTCGAAGACCATCGACCTCTACAACACTGCTTGTTGGGACCGTGGCGGCGTTGTGATATTGCCCGAGGCCTTGTCGTCAGGCGGAGATCGGCTGCTGGACGCCGCCGGCAACGCAACTCCGACGCAACGGCTGAAATCAGGTGAACTGGCCGTTCTCGCTCCGACGATTCCTGCGTTCGGCGCCAAACGCTTCAAGCTCGAGCCCAGTGCGGCCCAGGCCGGCGGTGACGTCGTCGTCCGAGAGAATGCACTGGAAAATGAGAAGATCAAGGTCGTAATCGACCCCGCCAATGGCTCAATCGCCAGCATCTTCAGCAAGACTCTCGGCAAGGAGCTTGTCGATCGCACCACCGGCTTCGGCCTGAACGACTACCTCTACACGCTGGGCCGAGTCACAGGCGAGGGCTACAGCCGTATCACGACTCCACCGACCATCACTGTCGAAGACGCCGGTCCGGTTGTTGGCACGATCAAGATCGAGTGTGATGCGCCAGGCTGTTCCAAGCTCGTTCGCCGGGTCCGCATTTACAGCGGAAAGGACCGAATCGACCTTGTGAACGACATGGACAAGCTGCAGGAACTCACGCCAGAGAGCGTCTATTTTGCTTTTCCGTTCGACGTTCCCGATGGCCAACCTCGGATCAACGTTCCATTTGCCGTGGTCCGCCCGGAAAAGGACCAACTGCCCGGCGCGAACCGAAACTACTACTGCGTGCAGCGTTTCGTCGATGTCTCGAATGCCGACTATGGTGTGACCTGGATCACGCACGAAGCGCCGATGCTCAAATTCCATCCGTTCAAGATCATCGGCCGTGGTCGCGGTTGCCTACCCGCGGCGACCATGATGTACGACAAGACGCCGGACGGCGTCCCCGAGTTCTGGGATCGGACGATTGATGCCGGTCCGTTCTTCTACTCGTGGGTAATGACCAATCACTGGGAAACCAACTACAAGGCGTACCAGGAAGGGCCGCATCGTTTCGCCTACACGCTGCTGCCGCACGGCGAATACGATCAGGCAGCCGCCCAACGTGGTGCGAAAAGCGTCACACAACCGCTGCTGGCCGTGGCGGCTAATCCGGATCAGCCCATCGCCAAACCGATGCTTCACATCGAAGGCGACGGAGTGCTGGTCACGTCACTCCGGCCCAGCCGTGACTTCAGTGCCCTGATGGTGCGCCTGTATGCCGCGTCGGGAAAACCGGAACGGTGCGCCTTGAAATGGGCGGAACCGAAGCAGGTTTATCGCAGCGATCTACGAGAGTCGCGTGGACCCAAGATCGAAGGCACGTTGGATCTACCAGCTTTCGGTGTTGTCACACTTCGTGTGGAACCAGAATAGACTTGGCTTGTGAGGGAGGATTCGTATGCGCATGTCTTTGTGTCATTTGCTCTGGGTGTTGTGTCTTTTCGCCATCGTCAATACGTCCTCGATGGGCGATCAGCCCAACGTGCGCCGACTCATCGCACAGGCAGGCATCGCCAAAGGCATTTGCTCCGTGCCGAATTGCGACACAGGCGATCTTGCGATGGGCATCGCGAGGCAAAGCGAATTCCTGGTTCACGCGTTCGACGCGGACGCCGCGAACGTGGACGAAGCGATTGAAAGAGCCGGGCACACGAAGCTCCTTGGCAAGAGCGTTCAAATCGAACGTCTCGCGGCCGATCCTCTGCCATATGCCGACAACTTCGTGGATCTCATCGCCGTAGATCAGTCGCGTGGCGTCAGAGCCGCCGAGATTTTCCGCGTTGTGCGTCCGCTGGGCTGTGCGTTTGTCCGCAGCGACATCAAATTGGTCGCGACTCTAGGCCGAGTTGGGTTCGAGATCCAAGGATCGTCGGGTGGCTGGACATTGGCCCGCAAACCGGCACTCGCCGGAACAGACGACTGGTCGCATTGGTGCCACGGGCCGGACAATAACCCGGTGTCGAACGATACGGTGATTCAGACGCCGTATCTCACGCAGTGGTTCGGCGAGCCGTACTACCACGCAATGCCGGTGGTCAGCACGGCTGCGGCGGGCCGAGTGTTTATCGCATCGGGGCACATTGCGCACCACGATCGCGAGATTCCGACTCTCAACACACTGGTGGCCCGCAACGGCTACAACGGCCGCGTGCTCTGGCAGCGCACCCTACCAGACGGCTACCTTGTGCATCGGTCGGCTTTCATCGCGACGGAAGACATCTTCTACATGGTCGACGGCGATGGCGTCCTAGCACTCGACCCGGAAACGGGAGCCGAAGTGGAACGAATCCGAATACCCGAGGCCAAGGGCGCGCTTGTATGGATGGCCAAGGTGGGTGACGTGTTGTACGTGTTGGCCGGAGAGAAAGAGCCACCGGCCGAGATCATGAAAATCCATGCCACTTGGCGCGGCTGGGGATGGAGCAATGTCGACAAGAACTACTCGCCCGAAGGCAAACACCAGATCCGCTGGGGATTCGGCGAGACGCTTGCCGCGTACGACCTCGCGCAGCGGAAGCTGCTGTGGAAACACGAGCAATCCAATATCGACTCGCGCGGGATGGGTATTCTCGGGGATAGAGTCTTCTACTACGTGCCTGCCGCCAAACTCGCTTGCCTGGATCGTCAGACAGGCGAGATTGAATGGGCCAACGAGTCGGGAGACAAACTCGCGCTGATCGAGGAAGAGGCGCGGGGCCTGACCGGCACGCCCGGGTTTCGGACGACGTCGATGCTGCTGGCCACACCGATCGGGCTCTTCATACAGGGCCAGAAACGCACGAATGTCGTTGCTTTCTCCGTCGACAACGGTCGTTTCCTTTGGTCCAGGAAGAAGTTCCACAACAATCCCAACATGCTGTACGCGCATGGAAAACCCTTCATCAGCGGTATCGAGGGCAACGGCACCGTGCAAGTGATTGACCCGGAAAACGGTAGCTCGCTCGAAGAACTCAATTTCTGGAAGGGATCGTGCACACGGCTGACCGGTAGCCCCGAGGCGCTGTACTGCCGAGGCGAGGGGCTGGGACGGTACGACTTTGCGCAGAAGGTCTATCAGGCGGAACGAACGGCTCGGCCCGGCTGCAACGACGGCGCTATACCGGCAAATGGCCTTCTGTACGTGGGACCATGGCTGTGCGACTGCAACCTTTCAATACTTGGGCAAATGGTGCTCGGTCCGGCCGGCAAATTCGAGGCCCATTCGCAGGAAATGTCGGACAGCAACTTGGAAGCAGCCACGTCGGCGCGCGTCGAGAATGAGCCAGCAGTTGACGATCTCGACTGGCCTGCGTATCGGGCAGACAACAATCGAACAGCGTCTTCCGCCGCCACGGTGCCCTCTAAAGCACAAGTGCTTTGGAAAAGCGAACCGCCTACCGAGGGCGTTCTTCAGAGCCAACCTGTGACGGCCGGTGGCCTAGTGTTCACAGCGGGCGAGGATGGATTCGTCCGATGTCTTGGCGCCGATCGGGGCAAGGGAAAATGGTCGTTCGCAACGGGTGGACCGATCATTGCTTCACCCACCGTCTGGGAAGGATGCGTCTTTGTGGGTTCCGGCGACGGATACGTTTACTGCCTTGAGGCGAAAACGGGCAAGCTCGTTTGGCGCTTCCGCGTGGCCCCTGTGGAACGTCGAATCATGGTGTACGGCCGTCTTGCTTCCACATGGCCGGTGAACAGTGGTGTCCTTGTCCATGACGGCGTGGCCTACGCAGCGGCGGGGCTCGTATACCGTGACGGCACTCACGTCGTGGCACTGGACGCGCGATCCGGAAAACTGAAATGGCACAACGGCACGGCGGGGAAACCGATCAACGAACGGTATGAGCTGCAGGCGGCTTCCGCGTTGGGCACGCTAGCGATCGGCAAGAACCGATTGTGGCTCGCGTCAGGAAACGTGGTGGCGCCCGTTTCTTTCGATCTGGATACCGGCGAGGCCCACATCGCTCCAGCTCAACGTGCCCCTGAGTGGAACACGGTCATGGCGCAGAAGCCCGAACCAGCGGGACGAGACGTTATGGTCTTTGGAGATCGTTTTGTGATGCACGGCGGTCGCTTGTTGTACAGCGGCGAGGGGCACGTTGTTTCTTCGGCACAGGTCAATTTCAGATTGCTTGATGACCAAGGGCGGCTATACGGCCCCGCCTTCACGCCAGTGCGTCATTGTGCCGTTCCTCCGGTTTGGGACGACGAGACCTTTGTGACCCCCACTTCACGATACGGAGACATCGTGGCTTGGAAATCCTCGGATGTCGAAAAGCAACTAATCGATGCGGTCGCCTTGATGGCCAAGATGGACAAGGACATACCGGGCGATTCGCCTCAAAAATGGGGACAATACAACTTGATCGGCAAGGTGTTCAGCGCCGTCGAACGCGAGCTTCGTTCAGTAAGCCAGTGGCCAGTCATCCAGGACGAAGTCTATGCAATCGCCTTGGCCAAAAACGCTGTGGTGATTTCTGGCCGACGCAAGAACACGGCGGGGCCTTGTTTTGTCGCTGCACATTCGAGAGCCGATGGCAAAGTCCTCTGGAAAGTGGATTTGCCGGCCGAGCCAAGACTCGGCGGTCTGGCCATCGACCGTGACGGTAGAATCATCTTCGCGCTAACGGACGGGGCCATCCTGTGCGTGGGAGGAGTCGATCCGCAATCAGCCTCTCTGGGCTCCCAGTAGTCGGACGACTGGACAGTTGATATAACGGCACGGGATTAAGGCAAACAACGTAAAGGAGAAGGAAGAACACATGAAGCGGTCGCAAGAGATACTCGTCGTATTGTTGGGGCTCCTGCTGTTGCCGGGCTGCGACGACGGCAATTCGGGCACGAATGACAATAACAATGACGTTTCGGTTGAAGAGAACGACGTACCCGTTGAGACGCCCGATGATGCGAAGCAAAGGGAGAACAAGGAGGCCGTTGCTGCCGAGCCGGACAATGCGACTTCCGTCGAAGCACTTGAATCGCTGGCCACAGAATTGAAACGCGATGACGAGGGCTTTGTGATCGAAGTGAACTTTGCTGGTGCTACGATCGACGAATCGGCTCTCGAGAATCTGTATGGACTGCGGCGTGTTCGTTCGGTCGTGTTGCGGGAAACGGGCGTCACGGACGCGTGGTTGGCCACGGTTGGAAAGATCGCCACGCTTCAGAACGTCGATCTGCGTGAATGCATGGTCACGAACGCAGGCATGGAGCACTTGGCTGGTCTGACGAAATTGCGAGCCCTGCGGTTGTCGAACAAGGAGGGCAATACAAGCGTCGACGACCAAGGTCTGGTCCACATGGCGAAGTTGACAGAACTCAAGGCATTGGCGCTGGATGCCTTGTGGGTCAGTGAAGAGGGATTGGTTCAACTGGGCGAGTTGAAGAAGCTCGAAGAGCTCTATCTCGCAGGGACGCTCGTGGGCGATGAAGCGATGGCAAAGCTCGACCTGTTCCCACAGCTGAAGAAGTTGCGCATTTCCCAAACGCAGGTTACCAACGATGGCCTGGCCCATTTGGCGAAGGTTCCCGAACTCACAGAACTAGACATCAGCGAATGTGCCCAGTTGTCCGACGATGGACTGTCCCACTTGGCGGGGCTGACGAACTTGATCAGCCTGAATCTCTGGCGTGTGCCGGTCACTGACGCCGGCGTGGCTCACTTGGCAGGCTTGACAAAGATGCAGGAGCTGAATCTGTCCAACACACACCTGACCGATGGAGCTTTGGTGCACCTGAAAGGAATGAGCGAATTGACCTTCCTGTCTCTCGAATCGACGGGCGTTTCTGATGCGGGCCTTACGCACCTGGAGCACCTGGTGAAGCTGAAGGAGCTAGTAGTCAGCCGCACGGTTGTATCAGCCGCCGGCGTGGAGGAGTTGAAGAAGAAGCTGCCGGACACGAAAATCCTACTGGAGTAATCCCTGGGGCGATATGGTTCGCGCAAGAACGTCAGAAGCCCGGCTTATCGAAAGCCGGGCTTCTTCCACATCGGTCATTTGCATCAGCCAAATCCTACACGACTTCCCAGCCAGCGCGGTATTCTTTGCTGATGTACTTATCCGCAGCCGGGCAATTGGTGGCTTTCAGGTTTTTGGCGTCCCACTCGAGTCGTTCGCCGATGCGGTAGGCAACGTTCCCCAGTAGCACGGCTTCGGTCAACGCGCCGGAGTAATCGAAGTTGCAGGTCGTGGGCGAGCCGTCCTTGCACGCTTTGATCCATTCGGCGTGGTGGCCGATCGATGGGGGAATGCTGGGTGCGGGCGGCTTGAAATCGGCGTACTTCTCCGCCGGGAACAGCCGGTACCTGCCGTAGTCGGCGAACATCTTGCCTTCGCTGCCAATGAACATCACGCCACTGCCCGGTACGCGTTCGCCAGCGACTGTTTTGGGGATGCGATTTCCGTCGGACCACGTGAACCGGACCGGCGGTAGGCCGTCGCGCTCGGGGAATTCGTAGCGCACAGTCAGGCCCAGCGGGCACGTTTCGGGATGCACTTCGGGACCTTCGGCTTCGCAACTGACGGGATGCCGCAACTTGAGAGCCCAGAACGGCAGGTCCATGTAGTGACACGCCATGTCGCCCAGCGTGCCTTGGCCAAAGTCCCACCACCGACGCCATTGGGCTGGGTGGTATCTGCCTGGAACGTAAGGCCTATACGGTGCGGGACCCAACCAGAGGTCCCAATCGAGCGTGTCCGGCGGCTCCTGGCCACCTTCCGGTCGTTCGCCCCCACCCCAGGCCTTGCCGACCCACACGTGGACTTCGGTCACGTCGCCGATTGCGCCGGACTGGATGACTTCGACGACGCGGCGGTAATTGTCGCGTGCATGGATCTGAGTGCCCAACTGTGTTGCCACGCCGTGCTTCTTGGCGGCTTCGGCCACGATTCTGGATTCTTCGACGGTGTGCGTTAGCGGCTTTTCGCAATAGACGTGTTTGCCGGCGCGAATGGCTCGGATAGTGGCCGGGGCATGGTTGTGGTCCGCTGTGCCCACCGTGACCGCGTCGATCTTGTCGCCTTCCTTGTCGATCATCTCGCGATAGTCGGCGTAGGTGCGGGCATCGGGAAATTTCGCTTTCGATTTGTTCAAGTAGTTCTTGTCCACGTCGCACAGGGCAACGATGTTCTCACTGATAACGCCATTCACATCGGCAGCAGCACGATTGGCCGTGCCCACACAGCCCATATTCAGCTTCTCGTTGGCCGAGATAGATTTGGCAGCGGCAAGCTCACTCCACACGCCGCCGGCGATTACTGTGGCACCCGCGCCGGACACTTTCAAGAAATCACGTCGACTAAGGTTGGATCTTCTTTGCATGGTTTCGTTCCCAAAAAGGCAGGTAATTCAAGAGGCAGCTACCACGAATCTTAATTGACACGACCGAAAACTGCAAACACGCAAACCGAAGAGGGACGCGACGTGCCGTGTTCGAGGGATTTTGGTCGGTGCTGCGAATCAGAAACCTGATCGTCCCTCTGCTCGCGTTCGTAGTCGAGGAGAGTCCGTCAGGCTTCGTTTGCGGGCTATGCCACCACTTTCGTGACAACGCCCGAGCCAACGGTCTTAACGCCTTCGCGGATTGCGAATGTTCCCTGGGTGGGGTCTACCCTACGCTGCTTTCCCCCTCGCGCGCTTGTTTCACCAGGCTTCCCTCACTAGACTCACTCCTATCGGCAGGAACTTTCCAATCATTGAGCCTACAACCTCAAAGGAGGCTGGTATGCAGAAATCGCCATTCTCGACATGCGCTCGCTGGTTGACGAACGCGGTGTTACTTATGACCTGTTTCGTTGTGCTGCTGTGGACAGCGAATACCGGTTTGGCAGCGATCCAGCCAGCCGAGACGGACGATCATGCCCGGGGTGGCAACGCCGAGCAGCAAGAAGGCATCCCGCCACTATTCGTCACCCACGAAGGCGTCACGTACAACTTCACGCGCGAGAAGTTTGGTACCTGGAAAGCTGCTGCGGAGAAGGATGGCAAGACCCTGTGGGAGCGCACCATTCTTCCCCATCCGAGGATGAGAACACTTGACGAAATCAAATCCCTAAGGATGGCCAACGGCGTTAACGCGATTCCCAGGTCAGGCTGGTACGTTGCATACCGCTCGTACCGTTTCGACGCGGGCCTCTCTCTCGGCAACGGCGAGCAAGTGCGGTTCATTGGGCGTGGTTTCGGTCCTCGCGAGCAAGCCGTGCCGCATGCGCTGGCGCGCAAGCCGCAAGGCGAACTGGGGGTGCATACGGTGAAGCACGGCGAACGCACATACACCGCGCGCTCGGACGGTGACATGTTTGGCCCGTGGCGCATCACCTGCACGGATGCGGCAAAGAAGGTCGCCTGGGATCGCAAACTTCCGCGTGGCATCTGGATCTCGGGCATGAAGACGAAAGATGTGCAACGGATTATGAACGCGGAGCCTCTGGAGTTAAAGACCTTCACCCTGCTCGACATTGAGGGCTGCCGACATCTGCTGATCGAAACCGGTACGGGCGACGTAGTCAGTCACGAGAGTTACAGAGAGTAGAGCG
>CAZUAH010000231.1:0-20801 GCA_964617665.1 uncultured Pirellulaceae bacterium | reverse complement strand
GCCGTGCTAATGGAAATGTGGCTGACCAACGGCACGAAAGAACGCTTGACGAATCTGCGAGTGCAGAACTGTGTGATGCCAAAAGAGGCCAAGGGCTTCGCTGGCCAAACGAACGACAACAAGGTGTTGGAAACACCGTATGCCGCGTGCCGGTCGGACGACGGAAAACGATGGGTCATTACCGCATGGACCCTTTGTTTCCGACCCTGGGCCAACCCGCCGTGCCCGTGTTTCCATTCCGATCCGCAATTCCCCGACTGCGATCCCGGCGAAACGAAGCGCCTTCGCGGCTGGTTGTCATTCTACGAAGGTGACGACATCCAAGGCGAAATCCGACGGATCGAAGCCACCGGCTGGCAAGAGAAGCCGCTGCCAAAAGCTCAAGACCGCTAGACGGAGCCAATGGTCTCCATCACCTCTTGCCCTGCCTGAATCGTCCTTCAACGTCCGAAAAGACCTGGGTTTGACGCGACAAGCGTGTTTCGCAACGCCGTGGCGCTGGGCGAATCTTCATGCTACAATTTAGGGATAGCACATAGCCATCTAGCATTTGTCGACTGGATACACCTCGTGGAACTAACGGAACTTGTAAACGCGATCCATGTCGTCGAGTTATCCGCGAAAACTCGGCTCACGGCGATCCGCGCCATGGCCCGGGCGGCGCACTGGGACGATGAAGGGATCGAACTAGATAGTGTCCTTGAGGCGATCGAAGACCGTGAAGCTGCCGCGCAGACTATTGTGGCGGGTGACTTTGCGTTGCCGCATGCGGTGATCGACTGGAAAGGTGACTTTCGTATGGTCTTCGGGCGGAGCCGCCCGGGTGTGGAGTATGGCATTCCGGGTAGCGAACGCGTTCACCTGATCGTGCTCTTCGTGGTGGGCAGAGATTGCGGCGACCTGCATCTTGAGCTGCTGGCGGCGCTGGCTGAACTGTTGAAGGAGGACGAGTTTCGCAAGGCCATTATCGAAGCCGCCGACACGCGTTCAATCGAACATCTTCTGCGAGAGAAGGTCGGTCTGGAAGTGGAGGATCGCCCACGCCGATCGCCGAGTGTACCTCGGCAGAACACCGTTCTGGTTCGACAAGCGATTGAGCTGATGGATTCTCTGACGGCACAGGCAATGCTTCTGGCTGTTGACAAATGCGAAAGCGTGCCGTGGAAGTTGCTGCTGCCTTGGGAAGGTCGGCTGCTGATCATCGCTTCGCAGACGGGTGATGAATTGCCGGTCGAGCGGGATGACACTCACGTGTTTGCCGTTCCGCATACGAGTCTGTCACGCATGGACCGCACGGCGCTCGGCCTGCTGATGGCGGCGTCGTCGGGCCTGCTGAACGAGGAGTCCAGCGTGGTGTGCATTACGGGCCAGCAGGGTCCGCAACTGGATAGCGTCACTATTGCCAAACCAGAAGCGCAGCTCCACACAATGTTCACCGGCAAGACCAGTCGGCGTGCGGCTTTCGTTCGGCCCGACGTGATCATGCGCGTTCTATCGCTGGCCATCGAGTTGGCCGCCGAAGGCCGAGAGGGGCAACCGGTTGGCGCCATGTTCGTGCTTGGTGACTATCGCCAAGTGATGCGACATGCGCAACAACTCGTGTTGAATCCCTTTCACGGCTTCTCCCGCTCGCTTCGCAATGTCCTTGACCCAAGTCTGGCAGAGACTGTCAAGGAATTCGCTCTGCTCGACGGTGCCTTCGTTATCCAAGGCGACGGCACGGTTTTGACGGCGGGAACGTATCTGGCACCAAAGGTCACCACAACGCACTTGCCGTCAGGTCTGGGCGCCCGGCACAAGACAGCCGCCGGCATCACAGCGCACACCCAGGCCATGGCCATCACCGTCAGCCAATCGACTGGCACGGTCACCGTCTTCCGCAAGGGCAAGATCGTGCTCAAGCTGGAACGCGCCAACCAGACGCGGTGGTAATGGCTTTCGCTGAGTGATTCCCGACGCAAGTTGAGATACCCGTTCACCGGCGTGCGATCGTCGCACTCACGCTCCTGGTCATCACCGGGCGGAACGGACTTGGCAGGTTGCCTTGTTTCTATTCGGTGGAAGACCACCATATAATTGTGGGCAGTTCGTAAGCAGGCAATCGGTCACAAACTTGCGATAGAGGACCATCCATGAGTTCTTCAATCAATCGTCGCCGTTTTGTGAAGACGGCCGCTGCAGCGTCAATCGCTTTTACACCTGGCATTCAGGCCTCAGGCAAGGCGCCGCCTAGTCGTCGAGTACGCATTGGGCTGATTGGCTGTGGCGGTCGCGGTCGGCAATTGTTGCAGGTGATGCGTGAATACCCCGATGTCGAATTCCCGGTCGTCTCGGATGTGATTCAACCTCGAATGGATCAAGCGGCTAAGCTCTTGAGCGAAGGCCCGAGTCCAGCAAAGCCCGAGCAGGTTCATCACCACGAACGTATCCTTGAACGCAACGACATCGATGCGGTGCTCATCGCCACCACTCAGCACTGGCATGGATTGCCGTTCATCCAAGCCGCTCAGGCGCGCAAACACATCTACATCGAGAAACCGCTGTCGCACACAGTGGTCGAAGGACGCGCGATGGTCGATGCAGCAGAGAAATACGGTGTGATCGCCATGATGGGCACCCAACAGCGCGGCTATTCACACTACGAAAAGGCATTTGAAATCCTTCGCTCGGGTCGCTTGGGGAAGATCGCGCTGGTCGAATGCTGGAACTACCACAATACTCGCAGTCGGGTCGGACGTTCCGAGGACTCCGATCCGCCGCCGGGCTATGACTGGGACCGCTGGCTGGGGCCCGCGCCGCTGGTGCACTTCAACCGCTCGCGAATGAACAACTCGTGGTGGTTCGACTACGCCGGCGGCATGATGACCAATTGGGCCGTGCATCACATCGACATCATACGCTGGGCGATGGGCGTATCCTCCCCGACCGCCGCCGTCTGCCCCGGCGGCAAGTTCGTGGTGGACGACATGGCCGACACACCGGACACGGTCGAGGCATCCTGGCAGTTTCCGGAGTTCGTTATGCATTTCACGTATCGAGGCTTCAACAGCTTCCGCACCGTGCAGAATCGGCCTTACAACCACGGAATTTGCTTCTATGGCAACGAGGCTACGATGGTGCTGGACCGAAGCGGATACGAAATCTGGGAAGACCGCAAAATGGACAAGTCCATCGAACGCGAAGACAACCCTCGCCACTGGGGTGACGGCAAGCCGGGCAACGAAGTCGACGGGCCATGGCAACGGCTGTTCGTGGACTGCGTCAAGGAGGGCAAGGAACCACCGATCGACTTCGAGGAAAGCCATCGAGCAACCGTTTGCTGCCATTTGGCGAACATTGCTTACCGAGTCGGCCGACAGGTCGATTGGGATGGACGGAAGGAACTGATTTCCGGTGACGACGAGGCATCGCGTCTTCTGACGCGACCGCGTCGGGAGGGGTTCGAGTTGCCCGAAGTTTAGTTGCAGTCAAGTACCCTATTCACGCGTTGGCAAGCAGGTGGAGATACCATGAACGCTCAAGAAGCAAACGGTTGCCGGCTGGTCGGAATGTGCACATCTCTATTGGTCGCACTCGTGTGCAGCTTGTCTGTCTCCTCTGTTTCCGCGCAGCAATCGCTCACACTCGTTGCGGACGGTGGAAGCCAATACGTCATCGTATTGTCAGCCGAGGCTTCGCCATCGGAGAGGTGGGCGGCAGAGGACTTGGCATCGCATTTTCGTCAAATGAGTGGAGCGACGCTTGACGTTAAGCTGGAAGGAGACTCGCTTCCCGCCAAAGCCATACTGATTGGCGATGGAGAAGCGGTGAGGTCGCTCGGCGTGAAGCTAGACTCGGCTGCGCTGGGCTCGGATGGCTATGTAATCAAGACCGTTGGCGATCGGCTCGTCATCGCTGGTGGACGCGAGCGTGGGACGATGTACGGCGTGTTCACTTTGCTGGAAAAGCTGGGCTGCAGGTGGTGGTATCCGGGGGCGAGCACTATTCCTTCCGTAGAGACCATTCGCATTTCGGCAACGGACGAGCGACACGTCCCCACGTTGGAATATCGCGACATGTTGTACGGCGAGATCGACGATTCCGAAG
The DNA here is from genome assembly GCA_964617665.1 of uncultured Pirellulaceae bacterium. Taxonomy (GTDB): domain Bacteria; phylum Planctomycetota; class Planctomycetia; order Pirellulales; family Pirellulaceae; genus JADHUC01. The sequence goes on along the minus strand of CAZUAH010000231.1, from coordinate 16,715 downwards.
AAGCCATGCTTTGGCGCGCGAGGAACAAGGTCAACGGAGGCTTCTACAAGAACATGAAGCCCGAGTACGGAGGGGCGTGGAAGTTCCACACGCTCGTGCACAGCTATGACGCGTTGCTACCGCCCAGTAAGTACTTCAGGGAACATCCGGAGTACTATGCACTGCGATCCGGTAAACACACTACCGGGCAGCCATGTTTCTCCAACCAGGACGTAATTCGGATCATGGCGGACTCGATCCTGCGACTCGTCGACGAGCATCCCGATTGGCGTTTCTTCACCGTCGGGCAGAACGACAACAGCAACTACTGTCAGTGTGGAAACTGCAATGCCTTGGCCGAACAGTGCGGCTCGCACGGTGGCGCGCAAGTGCATTTCGCTAAAGAGATCGCCGTCATCGTTCGCAAGATTCACACCGGCGTGGTCATCAATGTGCCTGCCTATCGATGGACTCGCAGACCGCCGACGCGCATCGCGCCGGATGACAAGATGGCGATCACGTTGTGCTCCATCGAGTGCAACTTCGGGCAACCGCTGGCCGAATCGTACCCGGAAGAGAACGCAGCGTTCAAAGCCGATATCGTTGGATGGTCAAAGCTTGCCCCGAGACTTTACATCTGGGACTACACGACCAACTTCACCCACTACGTGCTGCCCTACCCGAACTACTACGTGTTGACGCCGAACGTCAAGTTCTACGCCGACCACAACGTGCGCGGCATCATGCACCAGGGCAGTCACACGACGCGGCACGGGCAATTTTCGCCGCTGTGCATGTGGATCCTGGCCAAAGCGATGTGGGATCCCAATGTTGACGATAAGAAATTGGTCGAGGAGTTCTGCTTCGGATACTACGGCCCCAAGGCGGGCAAGTTCATCCTCGAATATGCAAACATGCTGCACGATGCCATCGCAAAGGGCCGCACGCCAATCTGGTGTACGCGAAGAACGTATCTTTCGGCGCCCTACCTGTCGCCGGACTTGATGGCGCGCGCTGAGCAACTGTTTCAGCAAGCAGAAGCCGCGGTCAAGGACAATCCAGAACTGCGAAGACGTGTAGAAATCGACCATATTCCGGTGCAATACGTGATCCTGAAGCGGGCAAGCCAATTATGGGAGCCCGTCAGCAACGCCTGCCCGGACTTGTCATGGACCTCATATACGGAACAGTTCGCTCGTGTTGGTCGAGCGGCGCGGATCAGTCGGGTGCGCGAAGGCGATCATGCCGAAGAGCTATTCGCTTGGGCGCAGGACTACGGAAAGAGCAAACAACGCGACTCCAAAGGCGACATGCCACGGGAAATCAGAGACACTGAACCGACAGCTTGCCACTTTCTCCAGGCTGCTCAACTCGACGGGCAAGTTAGATTTCTGAAGAAAGTGGATGGAGCGACCGACGGTTGGGCACAAGCGGTCATCTCGTCTGGATGGTCGATTCAGCACAGTTTCGGGCACCCGTGGGATTTCAAGGCGGGAAGAAGCTACAGAATGTTCATTCGCGCTAAGGCGACCGCGATCCAAAGCACCGAACAGGACGCGATCACCGTCGGAATCCACAATCCGGACCAGCCAAGGACCTGCAGCCGCCGCATCAAGCTCAACGAGGTCGACGGGAACTGGCAGGTGTTCGACATCGGCCCCTGGAAGCCGACCGAGAATGGCGGCGTCTTCTATATCGCCAGAGGCAGGACGGGAGTAAGCGACGTTTATCTGGATTGCCTGTGGCTGGTTGGGACGTCGGCAACGTCAAACGCGAACGACGGAGGATGACGGATCCCAACGAAGTGGCCTAGCCCGTCGGGCCGGGCAGACCTTTCTTCACCCCGTATCCCTCTGGAACGTCTAGACTGAAAAGTTTCGGGTCAAGACTCTTATTCCATTCGAATTGCTCGAATGTCATGACCGTGTCAAATGGGCGATCTTCCGCCTTCGAGCCGCGGCGGCTGTTGAGGCCGATCTGGATCTTTGCCGGAAGTTCGGTCGCAGGATCGACCCAGATTTTCATTTCTCCTTTGGCCTTGATACCCATGAACTCGAACTCTTCAACTTGATACACGATCGTCTTCTGCCCGCCTACTTCTTCTTCGCCTAATCGGCTAGCGTCTTCGGGGCGGATCTTACGGAATTGCTCGATGGGATTGGCGAAACCGGTCGCTGCGTCATCGTGAACCGGAATCTGATACGCGATCTTGCGTGAGTGGTTAAGCTGCAATCCCTTCTTTTGTTGGACGTGGCTGATGATGGTCAACTGGCCGGGAATCTCCATCCGGATTGCGTTTCCCTGCAAGGACCACTTGAACTTGATCTCCGGTTGACTGCCGATCTTCTGCCGACACGTCAGTGTAACGGACTTTGCCTCCTTCACTTTTTGCACAACGTCGGCGAACGCGACGCCAGCACCACCATTCACTGCGACAAGCCAGACGCCCAATGCGACGAGGATCGAAGCGGCAGCGGCGAATCCACTGTAACGTGCAATGCGAAACATGAGTTGCCTCCTTTTCAAATGCCGGATGCTCTCCGGCGTATCTTCTTCAGCCAAAAGGGCCTCGACCGTCGAGGCCATCACGTCGGGAGGGGGACCCTCGGGAACGGAAGTGTCGCTCAGCGCTTCGAATGCTCGGCTGATCAACTCGTCAGCCGGTTTTTCGTTGCGACCGTTCATCTCGGAATCTCCCACTACGAGCCGTCCGTTGTTGGGTTAAGGTCATCGTTCTGCAGCCGCGACCTCAAAACCGATCGAGCACGGTTCAACAGCACACCCACATGGTTGACAGTCACGCCGAGTTGCTCGGCGATTTGCCTGTAGCTCAGGCTTTCCATGTATGCCAGGACCAATACCTCGGCATCTCGCTCGTCGAGGCTTGCAAGGGCCTCTCGCAGTCGGTCCGCAAGATCCTTCGCCACGGCCCTGCGACCTGGATCGAGGGCCTTGCCATCGGCGAGCGGCTCCTGCGGAAGGCTGCTCGTGCGCCCCGACTCACGATGTCGTTGACGCAGTCTCGCCAGCGCGCTGGTAGTCGCCAATCGCTTCAGCAATCCCGGCCAGTTGCGGACCGTCTGCGTCCGCGAAACTTCCAACGCTGCCATGAAGGCGTTTTGGAAGCAATCCGCCGCGTCGGCCTCGTTACTCAGCAGCCGATAAACCGTCTGCCATACAATGGGGCCGTGCTGTTGGACAATTTCGGACCAGTCCGTCACATCAGGAACCTTTTACAGCGGCACGTTCATCGCCTACATAGTTGATGCAACGAACCGTTTTCTTACAGGAAATCCCAGATTAGGAATCCGACTGAAACGCTATTGCTCTGTCGACGCAGAAAGTCAGGGTTGGCCGTAGTGGAATTCTGGCGAATTCCACTACCCGAAGATTAAGCGCTGACGAAGCACTAATAGGTGGTGGATGCGTGATTCCTAAAGAAGTGGACGCAACAGCCTACGCCGCAGCATCATCCAGATCGGTCTCCCACCAATGATTCTGTGGGAGATGGGCTTTCGCGGCGTGTTGATCTTCGCTGTCGACCTGCTCGTCGTCGCTCAGATTCAAGTCCTGGTCGTTGGCGACGAGGGCATGTTCGTATTCGCCCGTCTCCAAATCGTCGATCGCTTCATCCTCCGGCTCCTCGTCGAAGGCGTCCTCGTCCACCGCGTCGTCTTCTTCAAACTCCTCCTCCGCGGCTACTTCCACGTCCTCCTCCGCCTTATCGTCGTATTCCTCGTCGAATTCCGGTTCGAGGACTTCGACTTCTTCGACGACGGATTCCCCTAGCAAAAGTTCGGGTTGCTCAATGCCATCGCGCCCCGGCAGGGCACGCACTCCGACGTCGGCCGCACGAAACAGTTCCATGATGTGCTGGTGGCAAGTGAACATCAGCATCTGGTGCCCGCTGTTGGCAAAGTCTCGAAGCACTGCAGCGGCAGCTTCGGCTCGGCGAACGTCAAAGTTGACAAGCACATCGTCCAACACCAGCGGCAATAGGGCACCTCGTCGCGCGTAGGCCGCGGACAACGCCAGTCGCAGGCTGATGAAGACGGCTTCTCGGGTGCCCTGACTCAATACATCAAGTGGCAGAGACTCGCCATCTTTTGTGTCTACTCGCAGGTTGTCCTCGCTAAGCGGCGTCCAGATTCGCTGATAGCGACCCTCGGTCAAGCGAACCAGGTAGGTGGATGCTTCGGCCAACGTCTCAGGTTGGCGTTCGGTTTCGTAGATCTGTCGAATCGCCTCGAGCATCAAGCCAGTTACGGCTAGGACGCGCCAGCGACTTACAGCTTGGCTGATCTGCTCCTCGACACAACCGAGCTGCAATCGTGCCTCCGACAACCGCCGATCTTCCGCCAGAGTCTTCATTTCCTGCCCGATTTCGCCCCGCGTCTGGTGCAACTGCGTCAAGCGACTCTGAGCTTCCTGCAATCGCGCAAGCAACCGATCCCAATACTTTTCCAGCCTGTCGTCGCCGTGCGTCTCCAGAACGTCGGCTACAGCCTCCTCGGTGCATTGATTGCCGATTGCAATCGCAATACGCTCGGACAACTCCTCCTGCTTGGCAGTCAGGCTTTCTATTCTCTCCTGCTTGGCAGCCAGTCGGCGTGCTTCGCTTTCGTCTTCGGCCTCGCATTGGCGGATCAGCACATCGCGCTGGTGAAGCAGCTTGCGCAACTGGCGGGCATTGTCGCGGAATCGTTTCTTCAGTTCTTTGTGTTGCTGCCTCAACTCCTTGCGGCGCTCAATCCAGCCTTGTTGCTCACTCATGGCAGCAGCAATGTGACGCAACCGCATGCCTGGATCATTACGCGTTGTGGTGATGTCTACGTCTTCGAGCAATTGATCCACTCGCTCGGCAAGCGATGCCAGTTCATTTTCCCGATCACGCACCTCTTCGCGTCGCACATGCAAACGTCGGCCCAACTGAACCGTATGGTCATTGCCATCGGATAGTTGCTGTATGTGTTGAGGCTGGAACGATTCGGGCAAGCCGACCGAGCGCAGCGTCTCTCGCCAACGACCACGAGCCTCCTTCATTTCTTCAGCGGCCCTGGTAATCTTCTCTTTGGCAGCCTCACTGCGATCCATCGCCGATTGACGGCGCGCATCCAGCGGTGTCAATTCCTCAAGCCTTGTCACGTATTCTTCGGCCGCAGTGACGCGTGCGTCCAGCGGTCCGCCGCTGGACGGAAGCTGGTCGTCCAGTTCATCCCGCTCTTCCTTCAACGTGCGGATCTGTTTTCTGACCTTTTCCAGTTGCCGGACGCAATCATCCATCTCACGACTTGCCGATCGTTCGAGCGTCATCTTCATGATCACTGCACCGATTAGGCAGATACCGCCCAGAATTGCCACGGTCCACCCGAACTTGGCAGCTGATTCCCAGAATAGCGACACGAAGACCATCATTGCGCCCAGAACGAATGGCACGCCGCACCAGACAAGCGTCGATACTGGCAGGATTTGGTCCTCTAGGAGTTCGCGCCGGTCCTCATCCACCTCCTTCCGATGCCGATCCATCTTGTCCAGCCGCTCTTCGAGCTGCACGCGGCGGCGGAACATAGCAACGCGATGCCCGGCCTCCTCAAGGGCATCCGCCAATTCTGCCTGTCCTGTGTCGGACAATTCAGACTTCATCTGCTCGGCGATCTCTTCCGCCTCGTGACGAGCGTCGTCACGTTCGGCCTTTGCCGCTTCGAACCGTTCGCCGACCGCATTCATGGCGCGGGCCGGCCCGCGCAACTCCGTCAGTGTCCTCTGGGACATTTCGGGCGTGATCTCTGGCATTTCGTCCGGCGAAAGACCAAGCTGTTCCCATTGCGAGCGAAGGTCGCCTTCCAGTTCCTCGATTTCCTCGTGGAGGCGTTTTGTTTGACTTTCCAGGGACGAAATCCACGGCTCGTGCTCGCACAACGCCTCGACGCGACCGGCGCGCGACCATAGCCGATGGTTGATCGGCTGTGCCGCAGCTTCTTCCACAATCACACGACGGGCTCGCTTGACTTGTTCGATCTCTTCGCGGTGCTCGGCGATTTGGGCGTTCAATGTGTCAAGTCGCTCGACGACACGTTCGGGCAATTGAATACGTGGTCCGAGTTTCTCTAGCCGTCGCTGGACGTCTTTGCGTCCAAACCAGTCCTCGCGCACCTGGATCGCCTTTTCGACCGCGCGCGACTCGCGTTCCATGCGCTGGATGCTCTCGTCGAGTCTGGCCACTTCCTCATCGAGTTCGTTGCGCTGCGAGGCGAGTCCGGCCCATCGACGCCCGCCAGCGATAAGCTCCTTGATTTCCTCCTGCAAAGTGTCGCGCCGCTTCAGCAGATCCGTGATCTGCGATTGGCTGCCGTCAGGAGCCAGCATCCGATTGCGGGCCGCCTCCAATTGCCGCATTACGTCGACCAGCGAGACCCGGTCCAGCCCACTGGTCAATTTGTAGAGTTGGTCCGCTGCTTCCGTGTCGTTCAGCGTCCCCAACTCCTGCAGTTCGCGCAGTCCTACGGCGAACACGTTGTTGAAGATTGGTTCGTCGATACCGGACAACAATGTGCCGAGCACGTGCTGCCCTTGGCGAGCACCATTGGTCGAGAGCACCTCGACCCGCCCGGGGTCGTCGACGTGCAGACCGTTGCCAGGTGTTCGTTTGACGGTAAAACGACCCCCGGCGCCGACCACCTCCAGCGACCCGCCAGCGCGTCCGCCAAGAACTGGCGGCAAGTACCGGGTGCGTCGCTCGGTGCTGTATCCATACAGCACACTGCGGACGAACTCCAACAGCGTCGTTTTGCCTGCTTCGTTCGGCCCGTAGAGGACCGTCAGACCGTCGGACACTTGGCCCAATTCAAGATCGCTCCAAATGCCGAACCCGTCGATTTGTATCTCGGTAATTCTCACCTTCGCGTCTCCACCTCCTGTGGACGAATTGCGAACGGTCCTGACCTACAGTGCTTCTTCCCCTCGTAGCAGATCCGCTCCAAGAACGGCTGCTTGTTCCAGCAAGGCCCCTCGGGTGTTACGATCGACCGACTGCAGCGATGTGCGAAACGCCGAATCGTCGCTCATATCGGGCAGCAATGCCACGAAGTCCAGATCGAGTTTCCCGTTCTGTTGGTGCTCGCGCACCGCCCGCAGGAAATCTCCCAAAATGGTGTCTTCCTCGTACAATTCTTCCGAGATGCCACGTGTCGATTCGACCTCCAGCGAAACCGTCCAGATTGCCGGTCGAGCCTGGCCGAATTCTGACCGCAACCAATCGGTCATCTCCTGCCCCAAGCCGCCGCGTAGCATGCCGGCCAATTCGCCGTCGGATTGTACCTGCCAGTCAACCAGGACTGTCGAACCGGAAGCCTCGGTAGCAATTCGTTGCATGCGGGCACGTAGCTCACGTTGCAGATCGTTGCGTGCTGCATTTTCCTCCAGGCTGACCGATTCCCGGCGCCATCGAACGGTATCCGTTTCGATGAACTTCGTCCGAGCCTTGCGACCCGAATCCACTTCAACCAGCGTGCAGCCGTGTGGGCCGTCCTCGTCCAGACAGCGTCCCTGAGGCGTCCCAGGATAGTGGCCGGTCTGTGGCGTCTCGAATAGCGTGTTTTGTTGATGGCGACCGCCAAGTGCCCAATAGTCGATCTGTTTATGGCCCGCCAGCGAGCTTGCGTCCGCGTCGCCATACCCGACCGCCACAGTGAAGCGATTCGTGGGCTCGATGCGAAAGTCACCGGCGTGAACCGCAGCGTCGTCCGTTGAACTCATACCAATGATTGTCGCCAGCGGCACGTCATTGCGGGAGTGAGTGAACTGCTTTGGCTGTCCCTTGGGGAACACGTGCACAGTGTCCGGCAAAGGGATGTCTTCCAGCCAGTCGTCGGGAGCGTCGACGCGTCCGCCGCACCAGTAGACATGGATCTTCTGTTCGGCAAGTAATCCGAATTGCTCAAGCAGGAAGGAGATCGCGCGAGAACCGGCGGTCAATGGACTAAGAATATCGCCGGACAGTACGACGAAGTGCACGTCCTCGAGAACGGCGGTTTCAAAAACGCGCGTGGCGGCTTCCAGCGGTGCGTCAGCCAATAACTCCCGCAGGTGGTCGGGTGCCTCGGTCAAGCCGTACGGCGGTTGCTCGAGATGAAGATCCGACGCATGCAGGAAACGAACGTATTCTCCAGACATCGAGCACCTCCCTGCGCTCAAATCCGTACTGACGGGAAGCGGCGTGAAGGCGCACGCAACCTACTCCGTCCAGACTATGCGACATCGAGAGGGTAGTTTACTGGAGTCAAGGCCGACCGGCTATGTCGATTCTTGCCGCGTGCTAGCACAGATGCCGCCACCCGTCAGGCGACTTTCACTTCCGGAGGATAGCCGAAGCCGGTCGCGGGATCATTCCATCGACTGAGCCCGATGGCCACCAAATGGCCGCCGAAGGCAAGGGAGAGCTTCAAGGCGTGTTGGAATTGGTTGCGGCGGCCCACCAGAGGCAGGCAGTCAAACGTCAGTTCCGGATCCGGATCGGTCAAATTCACCGTTGGCGGCGCAAAACCGTCACGCATTGCCAGTACGGTGATCGCCAATTCTACGCCGCCGGCCGCGTTGACCATGTGACCAAGCATGGACTTGGTGGAACTGACGCTTACATAGTCCGCCGCGGTACCTAGGGCATCACGAATGCCACGCATCTCCACCAGATCGTTCTGAACGGTGCCGGTCCCATGCGCATTGATGTAGCCAATGTCGTTGGGGCTGAGTCCCGCCTTCTTGATCGTGCTAGAAATCAGCCGGGATATCGCCTCGCTCTCGGTGTTCAAGTCCGTGACGTGATGTGCTTCTGCCAAAGATGTACAGGAGACGATTTCCGCGTAAATCCTGGCACCACGGCGGTGGGCGTGGCTCAGACGCTCGATAACCAGCATCGCCGCGCCCTCGCCGAGCACAAAGCCATGACGGTTGCGATCGAACGGCCGGCAAGCCCGCTTTGGATCGATGTCATTTGCGAGGACTTTCATCTTTCGGAAGCCCGCAGCGAACAGAGGGTCGATGGCGTCGGCACCACCGGCAATCGCGATATCGCATTGGCCGTCCTGGATCATCCGAACAGCCGACAGCACGCTGACCAGACTGCTGGCGCATGCCGTGGAGTAGGTGAGCCTAGGTCCGCCCAATCGATATCGGTTCGCAAGTTCCGCCCCAGCCGTGTTCGGGAGAAACTGCCTCCACCATGCCACGCGGGCCGGATCGCTGGGATCCTCCAATCCCCCTTGTTCGTCGTCCCAACCGCCATCGCCCACGTGGCTATTCATCGAGCAGGCAAACCGCTCCAGGTCCACCCTCAGGAAATCGACTGAGGCATCGGCAAGTGCCTCCGAGGCGGCGATCTCGCTCAAAGCGAGAACTTTCAGTCGCCCTGTAGGGTCCTTTTTGATGTCGACTGTCGCACCGAGCATGGCGTTGTCAGGGATTCCTCGCAGCCCCCGCAATCGCCTCACGCCGCTCCTTCCCTCACGTACCGACCGCCACACGGTCTCTCGGTCACGTCCGACTGACGTGACGAGACCGATTCCGGTGATGACAACGGGTTCGTATGTGGCTTGCTGCGGAGGCACGGCAGCATCAGCCCCTTTCAACACGAGTGGCCTTGATGTGGAGGCAACACAGAACTTCAGTACCTGGAGTGCACAGTCGCGAGGCTGAAATACACGAAACAGCGTGCTCCTTTCAATGTGAATTAACAGGAAATCGCGTTTTTGAGGTTGTCGTTCCTGTGAATCCCGAGATTTTCTTTGCCGATGGGTTGAATGGGCTGCCGTAGTTGATAGAATCCGCGGATGTGGGGTTTGAGGCCCAATTCAAAGTAATTTGGAAATACTGTGCGGGGAGATGGGCCCCGGAATGTGGCTAGCGGTGATCTCGTGAGGCCACGCAAACACCGGCTAGAACGTCGACGGATGGGATTTCGGAACGGATTCGCCATGACAGCATTCACGTTATTCCGATATTTCGATGTCTCCTCCGCTGATTCTCGGCGAACACCGACGCGTATTGGACGATCGCTTTCGCGTGTCAATACCATCCGAGCTTGCCAGCGAGATAGTGTCGGGGGGGGCGGACTGCGTCTTAGCCAAAGAACGCGTGGGCGCACTCAGTCTATGGAACGCCCAGCAGTGGAGTGGCAAGCTGGAAGAAGGTGTCCGCCTAGTCCAAGAGAAGATAAAGGCAGGCCGATTAGCTGGACGAATCGAAGATGTTCAGATGCTGGGCCGGCTGTTGTCGACACGCCATACCGTTGTTCGCCTTGGGGGACGAGGGCGACTGTCGGTGCCGGAGAGTTTTCGCGAGTTCCTTGGAGTGGACCCAGGCGAGGAACTCTTAGTTGTCGGAGCCGCACTGTGCGTCGAGCTGTGGAGGCCAGACGCGTGGTTTGCCTATATCGAGGAAAGAATGCCGGAATTCCGGCGATTGTTTGACAATCTTTCAGGTTGAACGTCACGGGCGATTGTGCCCGGCTTGGCAAGATGACGAGCGTCGCAAGCCTGTGCTGTTTTGTAGGGATGCAGTCACCGGTTGTTGTCAGACGCAACTCGTTTCGCTGGCCGAGCACAACGCCCGTTTTTCTATGCCTTTTCTTCCTCAGGGGGCGCGTTGCGGACGGAAACGAAGAGCATCCGCAACTGGTGGAGAATCTCTGATAGCATCCCCGTTTCTTCGGTCGTCAGATTGCCCTTGGTCTTCTCCTCCAGCATTCCCAGCGTGTCTATGCAGTGTTTCGCCAGGTCGGGCCGGACGACGGGATGCCCTTCGGCGGGGTCGGGCATTTGCCCCATGGCCGCCAAGGCCTGCGCCGCCAAGGAAGTAACCAGGGTTGGGAATGATACAGGGGGGAGTTGAGCCTCGGACGCATCCTTCTCTGGTTGTTGGGCCCCCTCACCTTCTTGCTCTTCGCCTTCTTCCTTCGCGGCTTCCGCAGCCTGCTTTTCGCGTTCCACTTGGCCTTTCCAGTCCTCGTCGATGACGATTTTGCGTTCTTCCTTGTCCTCACTCATACCTGGACCTCCTCTGCTTGCTTGCTACTCGTGATGTGGCGTTTGAGCGCCGCTTCGACAAAGCCACTGAACAGCGGGTGTACCGCCGTAGGCTTGGACTTGAATTCGGGATGAAACTGCACGGCGACGAACCATGGATGGTTGGGTATTTCAACGATTTCGACCAGTTTGCCCTCGTCGCTGGTTCCTGCGACGATCATCCCGTGGCTCTCGAACTGATCCCGATACGTGTTATTGAATTCGTAGCGATGCCTGTGGCGTTCCGTGATGGAGTCGGTTCCGTAGCACTTCGCGGCGGTAGTCGACGAGTGTACGTCTGTCGGTTGGGCACCCAACCGCATCGTGCCGCCCTTGTCCACGATGTTTCGTTGCGCATCCAACAGGCAAATCACCGGATGGGGCGTCTTTTCGTCGAATTCCGTGGAATTCGCTTTGTCCAGGCCGATCACGTTGCGGGCAAACTCGGACACCGCACATTGCAGTCCCAGGCAGATGCCAAAGAATGGCATGTTCCGTTCGCGAGCGTAACGCACCGCACGGATCTTTCCTTCGATGCCACGGTCACCAAATCCGCCAGGCACCAACACACCGTCGTATCCCTCCAGGCAGTGTTCAGGGCCTTTCTCCTCGATATCCTCGCTGCGAATCTTGCCAATGCGGACTCGGCCTTCGTGTTCTACGCCAGCGTGATCGAGTGCCTCGTAGATGGACTTGTAGGCATCAGAATGCTCGGCGTATTTGCCTACAACGGCGATGGCCACATCGTGCTGTGGGTTGCGCAACCGATGAATCAGGTCGCGCCAGTCGTCCAATTCCAGCGTTTCGGAACTCAGGCCGAGCTTCTTGACAATCAACTCATCTAGTCCGTTCTCGACCAAGCTCAGCGGGACCTCGTAAATCGAAAGCTCCTTGTCCTTCTCCTCGATCACGGCTTCAAGAGGAACGTTGCAGAACAAGGCCATTTTCTTGCGGGCGTCCACCGGAATTGGTGTTTCTGTACGGCAAATCAGGATGTCGGGCTGGATACCGATCTGACGCAACTGGCCCACTGAATGCTGCGTTGGCTTCGTTTTAAGTTCGGCGGCCGCCTTGAGATAGGGCACAAGCGTCAGATGGATGTACAGGCAATTCTCTTTGCCCACGTCCAGCGAGAACTGACGGATAGCCTCTAGAAACGGCTGACTCTCGATGTCACCCGCCGTTCCGCCGATTTCGGTAATGACGACATCCGTGTCGGCGTCGGCTAATTTGTGGATAACTGCCTTGATTTCGTTGGTTATGTGCGGAATGATTTGAATCGTCTTGCCCAGATACTCGCCTCGGCGTTCTTTTTCGATCACCGACAGATAGATCTGACCAGTCGTGTAGTTGGAATCGCGTGACAGTGGGCTATGGGTGAACCGCTCGTAGTGTCCCAGATCCAGATCCGTCTCACTGCCATCGTCCAGGACGTATACCTCACCATGTTGGTATGGATTCATCGTCCCTGGATCGACGTTGATATAGGGATCCAGCTTTTGCATCTTCACTCGCAAACCGCGCCGTTCCAGCAACATGGCGACCGAAGCGCTGGTGAGACCCTTGCCCAGTGAACTGACGACTCCTCCGGTGACAAAGATGTGTTTGGTCATTTCGCTTCGCAACCTTCCTGGCAAATGACTCCTGCTGACACCCGAAAAATGAAAGCCCAATACCGCGCGTAATCAGCGCAAACGGTTTGTAAGAAACACTTTACGGATTGAGAGAGCGATGGTGGTGAGAAACTTGACATGGCCAAGGCGTTTGGCCCTGGGGCAGCATCTTAGCACGTATTGGCTCGCCTGACAAATGCCCGGTAATCTTCCGGCGTGTCGATGCCGATCGTCGGTTCGTCGACTACGCCCACCAGGATCGTGTGGCCGGCCGAGAGCACTCTCAGTTGCTCAAGACGCTCCAGTTTTTCCAGCGCAGACTGGGGCATGTCGGCGAGCCCGAGGAGAAAATCGCGTCGATACGCGTAGAGACCGATGTGTTGGTAGAAGTGCGGTGGATCAGCGTGCAACAGCTGGTCATCCCAGTCTCGGGCATGCGGAATCGCGCTGCGACTGAAATAGAGGGCTCGGCCTCTTTCGTCGAAGACCACTTTAACGCAGTCAGGGTCATCCAATTGTTCGCGACTTCGGATGGGTGTGGCCAGGGTCGACATGACAGCCTGCGGATTATCTTCCAGGAGACGGATCGCCAAGTCGATCGAGTCGGCCGCAATTTCCGGCTCGTCCCCCTGGACGTTGACCACTACGTCCGCGTTGGGCAGCGAGCGAGCCAACTCGGCAACGCGATCGGTTCCGCTAGCGGCCGTGGGGCTTGTCATACGGACCTCGCCGCCAAAACGTCGGACGTCCGCGGCGATCTCCTCATGATCGGCCGCTACGCAGATCCCCAGCGGTGCGCCGGCCTGGGCGGCAGATTCATAGGTGTGCTGGAGCACCGACTTGCCGGTTTCACGCAGAAGGAGCTTTCGCGGCAGGCGAGTCGAGGCAAGGCGCGCGGGAATGACCACGTAACTGCGGTATCGGACTCGCAATCTCGGCGCTTCCGTAGCCATCGAACATATCCTCCTTGCTTCCATCTCGACCCAAAGTGTTTTTCTATCCGATCTCCCTTTCTTGGAACAGTTCAATCGTTCGATGCTGTCACTGCTTTCGCCTGCAACGTACGTTGCTCTCGGGGCACATTGCGGAAGCCTTCGCCGCGACATTTCACCTTGACACCATCCGGTCAATCCAAAACAATTCTCAACTGAAAAGGACGGTTTACTGCGAAGGAATAATGACCCATTCCGTATCTGGCCAAGGAAGGACTCTTGGCCACGGGGCCAGTCGCCGGTTTGGCGACCTGTGCCGATGGATTCTCGCACGGCATGAAGGGCAAGGAGGCCTTTTCACATGCAATCACCGCATCCTCACGAAGGCGTAAGCCTGCGCAAAGTCTTCCCCAACAGTCGCATCTACGGCAGCCGGGACATTCAGATTGCCTCCTGCTGTGCCGACCCTCACGTATGTCGGCAAGGCGACCTATTTGTGGCTGTGGAATCGCCCGATATTGACGGACACGATTATGCCGATGAGGCTGTTCGTCGTGGTGCCAAGGCGATCCTGGCGGAAAGGCAGCTGCCGGTCAAAACGCCAATCTGCATCGTGCCGGATAGCCGAGACGCCTATGGACACCTTTGCCAAACGCTTGCAGGCCATCCCAGTCTTCACCTGCGAACGGTCGGTGTATCGGGGACGAATGGCAAGACAATCACCAGTCTACTGATCCGTTCCATATTTAAGGCGGCAAAGCAGCCTACCGGCCTGATAAGCACAGTTGCCTACGACGATGGCTCGGAATGCGCACCCGCAGCAACTACAACGCCCTCGGCGGCTGAATTGGCCAACTGGATGGCCCGGATGCGCGCCGGCGGATGCGTGAACTCGGTACTGGAAGTATCTAGTCGAGCCCTGGCAGAAAAGCGTATCGCCGGCGTTGGATTCGACGCGGCCGTGTTGACGAATCTGCGACGGGATCACCTGGACTTCCACGGCACAATCGCCAATTACCGGCAGGCGAAGGCTCGTTTGTTCCAACACTTGAAGCCAGATGGCTTTGCCGTGATCAATGCGGACGATTCGGCCAGCAAGTTTCTCTTGAAGAATCTCGACTGCCCGACGATCACGGTGGGAATGCGCATGCCTGCCGAATTGACCGCGGAAGTCATTGAGCGTCACGCCGGCGAGCAGACCTTTTTGCTGACGGCAGGCAACGAAACCGTCGCGGTGCAAACTCGCATGTTCGGAGATCACCACGTACGCAACTGCCTGGCTGCTGCGGCCGTTGGATTGGTCATGGGGTTGGACTTGACGACCGTGGCCCGCGGGCTGGAATCGCTGGCCGGCGTTCCCGGCCGCCTTGAGCCGATCGTCTGCGGGCAACCGTTTGGCGTGTACGTCGACTATGCCAGGACACCCGATACGTTGGCTGTCAGCCTAAAGACGCTCAGACAGGTCACGTCAGGCCGAGTGATCTGTGTTTTCGGCGCAGATGCAGATCGTGATCCGACCGAAAGGCCCTTGCTAGGGAGGGTCGTTGAACGCTCGGCAGATCTGGGGATCATTACGTGCGACAACCCGCGCTGGAACCGGCCACTGGAGATTGCTCACGACATCATCGACGGCTACCGTCGTCCCGCGCGAGCCCACGTGTTGCCAAACCGCGCGGAAGCCATCCGCTGGGCGCTGGGGCAAGCGGAGCCCGGTGACACGGTTTTGGTCGCAGGCAAGGGCGATCAAGGAGGCCAACTGGTGGGCGATGAAGAACAGTACTTCGACGATCGAGAAGTGGCCCGCGAGTGGCTATTCGAAGTGGGGTCCAAGATCGACTACCAACAGCAGGACACAAAGGTCATTCCGTTTAACCGCCGAGTGCAATTCGCGAATTAGACCACAACGATGATCAGTCTTTGCATCCAGGAACTCGCCGAAATCACAGGTGGCCACTTGCACCTCGGCATGATGCCGCCGTTGGGCGGCGGAATGGAGCCGATCGGGCGCGTCGTCGTGGATGTGACCGATGTGCAGCCGGGCGATGTGTTCTGGGAGATTCAGCCAGCTGAACGGGGAACTGCAGCGTGTGCCGATCAAGCTTTCGCTCAGGGTGCCCTAGGCGCTGTCGTCGCCGGTCGGCATGTCGAACCGTGGGCCGGCAAGTTCAGCGTAGCCGTCGAAGATGCCTCGTGTGCCCTATGGCAATTGGCCGCATGGTCGCGCCGGCGGTTTTCGGGGCAATTAATCGCAGTGACCGGTGGCGAGGAAAGAACCGCGACGACTGAGTTGATCAACACCGTTCTTCGCGCGAGATTCGTTGGAGCGTCGTTCACGCGGGATGCAACCGACCCTATGACGCTACCACTGGCGATGCTGGCATTGGACGCATCGCATGATTTCACTGTGGTCGAATACGGATCTGACGAATTGGACGCGGTTGGAGCATTATCGCACTTGTGCTGTCCGGACGTAGCTGCTATTTACTCCCTCGCCGTTGAGGGGACGCCGGAATCCGACCTGGCGAGCGAGCTGAAAATGCTCGAGGGTCTCCCGGTCGATGGTTGGGCAGTGCTCAACGGTGATAGTCCTCGGATGCGTGATGTGGCCAGTTGCCTTGCACCACACGTCTTGCTGGTCGGGCAGAATCCACATTGCGACGTGGTTGCGAGCCATGTTCGTACCCACTTGGGTGAGTTGTCGTTCGTGGCCGACGGAGTGCCAATTCGAGTGCCTGTCTCGCGACGGCATCACCTACACTCCGCTCTCACCGCATTCGCGGTGGGCCGGATCATGAACATGTCGCCGGACGAGATAGCCGTCGCGTTATCACGCTCCGGGTCGCCACCCAAATGCGATCGGGAAATGCGGTTGGACGGCGGGGCATCGTCGCTTCCGAATGCGACGCGAAGAAGAAACACAAACAAGACAAAACCTCCCAAGAGGAGTTAGGAACGAATCATAGACGTAAAGCGACAAGCTTCACCGTTTGTGTCGTGCATGCGGGAAACTCGGCACAGCCCTCCCTCCTGGGTCGAAGCATTTCGCTTGCAGATAGCGGTTTCTGGGTCAACCGTTTCTGCGGGCGCTTCACGGTGAAGCTTGTACTGCGCGTCGGAGCGGCGCTTTGCGTCGC
>CAZUAH010000230.1:0-21208 GCA_964617665.1 uncultured Pirellulaceae bacterium | reverse complement strand
AAATCCCGTGATTTACTGCAATCACAAACCTCACGCGTTCTTCGTGCGTGCGCTGGATAAGTAGTAGCGGCAGTTTTGGTCCCCAGAAAGGCAGAGTCTCGACAAACCATTGCACCAGCGCGAGCGGTCTGCCGTGCCGCGCCAAGTCGGCGTACGCAGCTTCAATGGGCGGGAAGCACTTGACCACAGTGAACACAAGCAGCCCGTAGGCCACTGCCAATACCATCAGCGGATATACCAGCGACGCTGTGACAAGACGGCGAGTTTCCGATGTGCGGCGTATCAGCGAGGACATTCCCTCCAACGCGACCGCCAATCGTCCGGACCTCATGCCCGCGGCCACAATCGCTCGGTAAGCTGGCGGCAGGCTCGCGTCTGTAGCCAGCGCATGGGCAAGTTCCTCGCCAGCCTCCAATCGCTGCCCCAACTGGGTAGTGATTCGCCCCAGCTTTCCCGGCAAGTCGCCCCCTACGTGGATGAGTCCTTTCTCCAATGGCACGCCAGCGCGAGCCAACGCTGCCATCTCGTCATTCAGTGCGACGAGTTGATCGAGTGTGATGGCCGATGGAGCGCCGGATGGCTGGTCGGACAAGACGTGATCCCTTCGGTTCCAAGAATAGACACATATTCTACTGGTCTA
This sequence comes from uncultured Pirellulaceae bacterium, assembly GCA_964617665.1. GTDB lineage: Bacteria > Planctomycetota > Planctomycetia > Pirellulales > Pirellulaceae > JADHUC01. The sequence goes on along the minus strand of CAZUAH010000230.1, from coordinate 20,568 downwards.
CAGCGAGATTGCTATCAGAGAAGCCAAAAACGCGGCGAACTTCTTGGGGGCTGGTCAGGCCGGATTCGACCGCCTCCAGTGCGCGTGACCATCGCGGAACCATGCCGGCCTTGATTGCCAGTTGTTCCAGTTGCGACGCATCGCTACGAGACAATATGGCCCGCCCCAATTCATCTGGCCGAGCCTCAAGTATCTCCGCCAATACGATGCGACCACGATAACCCGTGCCCAGGCAGTCGTCGCAGCCTGCCTCGACACGAAAGCGTTTCACGGGCAACCCGAGCCCCTCCTTCGCGTCATCGCAGTCCGTGGCACACTTGCACAGTCTTCTGACCAAGCGTTGGCTGAGGATGGCCAAGATGCCGCTGCGGAGCAAATATGGTTCGATACCCATATCGGAAAGCCGGCTGATTACGCCAGCCGCGCTGCCGGCATGAAACGTCGTTAGCACCAAGTGCCCGGTCAGAGCCGCTTGGAAAGCCGTTTCGGCCGTGACCCGGTCACGCACTTCTCCCACAAAGATCACCTCGGGGTCCTGACGCATCAACGATCGCAGACCAGTTGGAAAATCGAAACCGGCGGCTTCATTCACCTGCGATTGTGCCGCACCCTCGACGTCCACTTCGATGGGATCCTCCAGCGATACCAGGCTTTTTTGACCACGAGAGCCACGCACCAACTCGCGAAGCGAGGCGTAGGCGGTCGTCGTCTTGCCGCTACCCGCCGGGCCGCTGATCAGAATTGCCCCGGATGTTTCGGCCAAGTCCTGTTTCAACGCCGTGTGAACCTCGCTCGGCAAGCCCAGGTCTTCCAGGTGCAGGAACTGCTGCTCTGCCGCAAACAGTCGTACCACGGCCCGCTCGCCGTGCAACGTCGGAAAAGTGCTCACGCGCATTTCCACTTCGCCAGCCGATTCGCGGATGCGGCCTTCCTGCGGTATTTCGCTGCGATAAGTCAATAACTCGGCCATCACTTTCAGGCGAGTGACCACGTCTGACGCCTCGCCCCGTGCGAAAACGCCCACTGCCTGCAACACGCCGTCCAAACGCCAGCGCACTTCGAGGCCGTCCGCCGTTGGTTGCAGATGGACATCGCTGACACCTAATTCTCTGGCGGCACGCAGCAGTTGGTCCACAAACTCCGTCGCATAGGCCGTGCCTGAACTATCCAGTTCGGCAAGTTCACGTTGAGTCTGATTCGCAAATGAGAGTTTTGTCACCGGCGCACCATAAAGATCAAGGAGGAACGAGAGAGAGAAAAGGTCGCTTGACGACGATATAGAGATTCTATTGCGATTTCCGCGCAGTTGCCAGGGTCGGCGATTGTTCTCGGAGATACGGGGCTTCGCCTTGCCATTCTCAGACGCAGCAGAGTGCCACGCCGTAATCACGTCGAACGTTCTCCCCAACCGCCGCCTCCAGGCGTCTCTATTGTCAGCACGTCTCCACGATCGGCAGTGAATCGGGCGCACGCGGGCAGCGTTTCCGTCGTCCCGTCAGATCGAAAAAACGAATTCTTGCCAGGCATGCCCGGCTCGCCGCCTGCCAGGCCGTACGGCGCGTGTTCGCCGCGCCGTTGCGACAAAATCGACACCTCTAACGGTTTGAGGAACTGAATGCGGCGAATAACACCATCTCCCCCACGGCGTTGCCCTGATCCGCCCGAACCACGGCGAATTGAGAACTCCTGGACGAGCACCGGGTACCGCTGTTCGATAACCTCCGGATCGGTCAGACGCGTGTTCGTCATGTGCGTATGGACGGCGTCGGCACCTGGGCCATCGGGCGTCGCGCCGGCTCCGCCACAGATCGTCTCGTAGTAGCCAAAGGTCTTGTCGCCGAAGACCACGTTATTCATCGTGCCCTGACTGGCGGCCGCCACACGCAGCGCTCCCAGCAACACGTCGACGACCCGTTGCGATGTCTCTACATTGCCACCCACAACTGCAGCACATTCCCGCAGGGATTCCCGCTGCGGTGGGTTGAGCAAACACTCGGGCAGGATTACTTGGACAGGCGCCAGAACACCTTGGTTCATCGGGATGTCTTCGTCGATCAGGCACCGTAGGCAGTACATTGTGGCGGCGGTGACGATGGCGCGATTCGCGTTCAGGTTGCCTGGCAGCACGGGCCCGGTTCCGGTGAAGTCGATCGTGGCCGAATCGCCGGCGATGGTTATGGCCACAGCGATTGGTGAACCGTCGTCCAAATGGTCAGCGAATTCATGCCGCCCGTCTGGTAGCCGAGCGAGGGCTATTCGCATCTTGCGCTCGGCCGCGGCTTGAATGTGGAACATGTAGGCTTCGACAACCGGGAGTGTGTGGCGCTCGATAAGTGCCAGAAGATCGTTGACGCCTTGTTGGTTTGCGGAGACTTGAGCCGCAACGTCGGCCAGGTTGTCGTTCGGATTTCGTGATGGGTATTCGCCTGATGTGAGCAGCCTTCGCAATTCGTCCATGCGAGAGCGACCGGCGTCGACCAGTTTGAAGTTCCGAATTACGACGCCTTCTTCAGCGAGGTTCTCGGAGAATGGAGGCATCGAACCGGGTGAGATGCCTCCGATTTCAGCATGGTGGGCACGACTTGCCGTGAGAAAAAGTAGCCGGCCCGATTCGGCGTCGTGAACGGGAGTTACGACGGTCACGTCCGGCACGTGCGAGCCGCCACGGTACGGGTCGTTCGTGACAAACACATCGCTGGGACGGACCGGCGCGTTGTCGGCAATCACGCGTTTGACCGTCTCGCCCATCGCTCCCAGATGGACCGGAATGTGTGGAGCATTGACCACGAGATCGCCTGACGGCGCAAACAAGGCACAACTGAAATCGAGCCGCTCCTTGACGTTCACGCTCACGGACGTATTTCGCAGCGTAATGCCCATCTGTTCGGCGATCGCGGCGAACTGATTGTTGAAGACCTCCAGCATCACAGGATCGGCCATCGTTGATGGCGAGTTGGCAGTCCTGCCTGTCAGTTTCGCCTCTTTCCCCAGTAGCAGTTCGCCGCCGGACAGCATTTCGGCCTTCCAGCCGGGGTCGATCACCGTGGTGGAAACGCTTTCGGATACGATAGCAGGCCCCATGATCACGTCGCCCGGTTGCTGGTCGTTTCGACGATACACTGCGGCGTCATGCCATTTGCCATCGAAATGCAATCGAGTCGTCTCGGATGGTTGTGGATTCGTCCGAGGCATTCGTTCCGATGCCGACAACTGCGTACCGGATCGCCCCACGATCTCGACCCTTGCCGCAACGATCTCCAATGGCCGATTTTCGTGCACATAGCCGTATCGGCGTCGGTGTTCGTGCTCGTACGCCTTCGCGTACGTGCCCGCATCGGGAGCGGGAATCGTCAGGAAGGCATCCAGCCCTTGGTAGCGCAGGTCGAGCGAGCGGACTATTTCGATACGGTCTTTCGAGACGCCTTCGGCGACCACTTCTCGGCACCCGTCTTCCGTCAACCGTTCGAAGACTTCCCCAATGTCGCGAACGGTCTGCTCGCAATACTCCCGGTAGACTCCTTCGACTCGATGTCTCACGACGTCTGCCAAGCCGATCCCGTATGCGCTTAGTATTCCCGCGTCCGGATGGTTGAGGATAGTTGCCACGCCCAGTTCCTCGGCCACGGCACACGCGTGCTGCGGAGCCGCACCGCCGAATGCGACCAGCACATAATCACGAGGGTCGTAGCCTTTGGCAATCGAGATCGAACGGATCGCGTTGGCCATGTTCGCATTGGCCACCTGCAAGAAACCTTCGGCCAACTCATGCGTTCGATAGCGTCTGCCCGTGGCCGAATGGATCTCGTCGCAAAGCTGCCTCAAACGTTCTCCGACCGCCTCGACATCGAGCGGAAAAGGGAAGTAGCCCGGGAGCAGCTTGCCGAGATGCAGATTCACGTCCGTCACGGTCAACGGCCCACCGCGACCGTAGCAGGCCGGTCCCGGTTCGGCGTCTGCGCTGTCCGGGCCGACGGCGAGCTTGACGCCATCGAACCAGCAAATCGACCCGCCGCCCGCTGCGACCGTCTCGATTGACATCATCGGGGCAACGACGCGTACACCGGCCTTCTTGGTCTCGTACTCCAACTCGAAGCGGCCATCGAAACGCGAGACATCAGTGCTCGTTCCGCCCATGTCGAAGCCAAGAGCGTTTTCGAAGCCCGCAGCTTGAGCCGCCCGCGAGAACCCAACGACGCCGCCAGCGGGGCCGGAGAGTATGCTGTCCTTGCCGACGAACCGATCCGCACGAACCAAGCCGCCGGCTGACGTCAGCAAACGAATATCGCTCGCAGCGCCCAGATCCAACGATTCGCGAAGCCTGTCGACGTACGACCGTAGAACGGGGTTCAGATAGGCATCCACCACGGTTGTATCGCCGCGCGACACGATTTTGACCAACGGGGCAGTTTCATTCGAGAGGCTGATTTCGGTAAAGCCAACGTCGCGTGCGATTTGGCCAACCAACATTTCGTGTTCGGGTTGGCAATAGGCGTTCAGCAGACACACCGCCAGTGATTCGATGCCGCGCTCGCGCAATTCCACCAATGAGGCACGAATCTCTTCCGCGTCGGGGCGAACCAGGACTTCACCATCCGGCGTGATACGTTCATCGATCTCGGCAACCGTGTCGAACAGCGGCTTGGGCTTTCGGATCGTTAAATCGAACAGGCGGGGACGATTCTGGTACCCAATGAGCAGGATATCGGCAAAACCGCGAGTGGCAACGAATGCGGTTCTTGCCCCGCGACGAGTCACCAGTGCGTTGGTACCCCGCGTGGTTCCCAGCTTTAGGGCCAGCGGCGGAATGTCGTCCTGTAACCGCAAGCCCATCAGGAAACGGATTGCCAGCACCGGCGCTTCTTCGTTGGCCGTAAGCTCATACGTCTGGCCCTCGTAGGGCGTGGCGACGGGTGGCTTTTCGAATGTGATACGGCCAGTCGATGTGTCGAATCCCGCAACGATGGCGTTGCCGACCGCGTTACCATCTGCATCGAGCAGTCGTAACTGATAGCCTTCCCAGAACGCATTGGGCTCGCCGCGACGGGAGAGATCGACGACCGTCTTGCCGCCATCGGTAATCGCGTCGATTCGCCCCTTCGTCACGCCGGAACTCAGGACTTTGCGGCGCAACAAGGACCCGTCGGGGCGGCGCGCGAAGGAGTCGGTGAACGTTCCCCCCACGTCGATCCAGAACTGCCAGCGTTGGTCCAATATCTACCCTCGCACGAAGGGATTGTACTTCTTTTCGTCGCCAATCGTCGTTGCATCGCCGTGACCTGGCCAGACGATCGTGTCGTTTGGCAGCGTGTATAGTTTCGTTCGGATCGACTCGAGCAATTGGTTCGGATCGCCATCGGGGAAATCCGCGCGGCCAATACCGCCGTGGAACAGCATGTCGCCATCGAAGAGGATCCAAGGCGATTCACCCTTCCACAAGTACACGACATGGCCGATCGAGTGGCCCGGAGTCTCCAGCACGTGGAAGTCGAAGCCGGCCGCAGCGTAAGTATCGCCGTCTTGCACCGTATGATCCGCGGCGGGGCTGACAAGCCCTACCCCGAAGTTTGCCGACAGATTCTCAGCCGGATTGGCGAGTTTTGATGCCTCTGCTGCGCCGATCACCAGAGGGCATTCCGGCCAACGCTGCTTCAGACCCTCGTTCCCTGCGATATGATCCGCGTGCCCGTGCGTATTTAGGATCGCGACTGGCGTGAGGGACTTCTGCTCGATGTGATTGATGATTCCATCAGCATCGAACCCTGGGTCAATCACCACGCAGTCGTCGCGCCCTTCCAAGTGAGCAATAAACGCATTCTCCCCGAACATTTCGGAGATAACCAATTCCAAGATCATTTTCGAGTTTGCCACAAACGCTCTCCCATCGAATTGACGATATCACTACAATGCCCGCCGTCTTCATCCTGCCCATTCCACCGCCCCAAGTCAGCAGCACAAGGAGTTTGCTGGGGGCACGGTCAGAACAGCACCATAAAATAGACCGAAAGCGCCGATTGCCCAATGGCCGTCTGACCAACTGTTGGCACTGGACCGGGTAAATGTGATTATTTGGCACTTGGCGTATCGATAGAATCTGTCGAGGCCTTTGACTGTTACTCATTCAGGGAAGGAAGAGATCCTCGCTCCCCCCATTTGACCAACAGGGAAGCGTTCTCTCCTGAGTCCGGGAGATCAAATTCATGCGAAGACAGAGAATTGCCGGTTTTGTCGTATCCAGTCTTCTACTTCTATTGGCGATATCCGTTGTGTCGCCTGCCTTTGCGGCGGAAAGACCGCGAAGGCGCGACGGTCTGAGACAGCCGCTCCTGCGAACCGTCAGGAGGGAAAGGCCCGATCCCAACGCCCATCCTCTGGATCCTGCTCTGGAATTGGCTCGATACGGCCGCGAGAAGATCGACGGGACGATTTCGGACTACACATGCACGCTGGTGAAACGCGAGCGTGTCGATGGCGAATTGCTCGACTACGAGTACATTTTCGCAAAGATCCGCAACCCCAAGATCATAAACGGTAAGGTCACAAAACCGTTCGCGGTATACATGTATTTTCTAAAGCCGAGCACGATGAAAGGCCGCGAGGTCATTTACGTAAAAGACCGGAATGAAAACAAACTGGTTGCGCATGAAGGTGGTCCAAAAGGGCGGTGGTTGCCCACAGTGTGGTTGCCGCCGAACGGCATCCTCGCGATGCGAGGTCAGCGGTATCCAATCTATGACGTGGGCCTTGGGAACCTGATAGACAAGCTGATCGAAACGGGCGAGCGTGATAAGGCCGCTGGGCGTAAGGACTGCGAATTGACCTTCCGCGAAGGCGCTAAGATTAACGGTCGCACGTGTACCTTGATGGAAATCAAAAACGAGAAGCCAGATGCGACGCGGGTGCCGGACTACCACCTCGCCCAGGTCTTCATCGATGACGAGTTGCAGGTACCGATTCGTTTCGCCGCCTACGACTATCCAAAGAAGGAAGGCGAAAAACCGTCTGTGATCGAAGAGTACACCTACTTGAATTTGAAATTGAATGTGGGGTTGGAGGACAAGGATTTCGATCACGAAAACGAAGACTACAAGTTCTAGCCGCCCCGCACGTTTCCACCATGAACATCAACCTCGCGTCGCGTGAATGTGACGTGAGGTTTTTTTCTTCTTGCACGGCGACGCCGTTATCTCGGCAATGGTAGCGACACGGTCTGGCCCGCGGCTGCCGACTGATAGGCTGCCAGCAGGATCTCCATGGCGTCTGCGGCCACTTGTATCGGTACACAGCTTTCTCGACCTTGCTCGAGACAGTCGAGGAAGTACGTTACGTCGGTCGCCGGGGACAGCCACGGAGTCGCAAGCCATGATCGTTTCGGCGCGGGACGGTACGGACTGCCTTCAGGTGTGACCCACATTCCCATGGGATCGTCAGGGTTGCGAGGTGGCGGTGCCCACGACGGCGAATCCGACCACACCTCCACCCGCGGGTTGTAGGCATCGATGGCGACGGAGCCTGTCGCGCCGATCAACAGCGTACGATTAACGCCTTCGCGCGGATGCGATTGCCAGCCAGTGCGGCCCGTAGTGCAGGTAGCCACCAAGCCGTCTTCGAACTCTAGCAACAGTTGGGCAAAGTCCTCCATGTCGTTCGCTTGATGCTCCGCGAAGAAGTAGTTACCGGTCGTCGCCGAAACGCGAACCACTCGGCGCCGCAACACCGACAGAAGCGACACGAGGGCGTATACCCCGACATTAGACATCTCGCGTTTTGCCTCAGCCACTTCGTACCGCTGCGGGCTAGACGACTCGGCACGTGGCTTGCCCAGAGTAGCCGTCCCTGCAAGTCCTTTCGCAAAACACAGGTCGGTATGAACGGCCGCCAGTTCACCAAGTTGGCCGGAGTCCATTATCTGCCGGAGTCGTCCAACGCTGCGGGTCGGCACGGAACTGAACATGTGGGCAAGCACGCCTGTTTCCCGCACTGCGGCAACAACGGCGTCCACATCCTCCAACGAACCGGCCAGAGGCTTGTCAAGGTACAGGTGTTTGCCCGCCCGCGCAGCTTGAGCAATGATCGAACCCCGACGAATCGGCTCGGCACAGGCACTGACAATATCGACGTCATCGCGTGCCAGTGCTGCGTCCAAGTCAGGCAACAAGGGAATCTGCAGTGTGTCCGCCAGTTGCTCGTTCAAGTTTCTGCGTTCGGCGGTGATGTCGGCAGCGTCCGTCAGACCAATCAAATGGCAGCGGGGATCCGCCCGAAAGACGCCCGAATACATCGGCTGGTGCGTGTGATCGCCCGCAATCAATAACACGCCGTACGGTGGCTTTTGCGCGGGACACGACGGCGCACTTGCCTCGGGCGAGATCACTGGGGCCAACGCTGGCGTCGCGCGGCCATCGTCCTCCCACGACACGATGCCGTGATTCCCGAAAACGCTGATTTGCAGGGCCGAGGAGCTTGGATGGCCCTCGCCGGTGGACAACAACGCCGTCTTGCCCTTAGAAAACAGCACTAACTGGGTTTCGTGGCGTCCGCTGGCGGAAGCTGTTGAGACGGTCCGTATCGGCCGATCGTCAAGCCATTTGCTTGCCATTCGAACAGCCCGTTCGCTCTTTGATTCATTGGCCGAATCGGCCGCATCGGCGTGATTCACGATCCGAACGGCTACCGGAGCGCCAATTCGCCCGGTATCTAGAGCTTCATCGATGAACGCGGCCACAGCGTGGAAATCGAGCATTGTTACACATCCCCAAGCTTCTGGTACGGTGAGATCGCGATTGTACCGCAAGCTACCACCAGATTTCCATCTGGCCGACGATTTCTCGGGCCAGACGTTCGATGGTCTCTTGGTGGGCTGTGGCCAAAGACTGGCCGGCTTCGGGGATGAAGTGAGCGTTCTGTGTGACGCCGACGGCCAATTGCGGGATAGGAATGCCCGAGCGTTGCAGCAACAGTTCTCCGCGGCGATCGATCCACTGCACCTCGACGCTTAGTTCGGTCGCGATGTCGCGAGCATCGTCGTTGCGATTCTCGGCGGCGACTCGCTTGGCTTCCCGAACGATACGTCCGCGGAGGATACTGTCCGCGTTCGGTCCATGGACAACTCGGTAAGGACTGCGGTTCTGTATTTCCTTGACGACGGCTTCGGTCAGTCGTTCGCCAAGATTGCCTCGCAGACTCTCTGATTCGAAAACCGGCACGTGGATCGTCTGAATGTCGGGCCGAAACAACGTATTGTGTCCGACCTGGTAACCTGCGCAGCCAGACAGCAGTGTCACAAACACTGGAAGAAGAATCGCCAGGAGGACGAAGACCCTTCGTCGCATCATTCTTACCCCTGCACGCCGCAATCAGTACTCCGCCGTGGTCGCGCCGTCGGTCACCGTCGCGTCTCGCCGGAATCAGCCGTAGCCATGAGCGGCTTCAGGTCGTCTTGATCCGGGAACATACTGACAAGCCAACTGAGTCGTTGTGGTGGAACATCCGGCTCGTTGGCGACTTCGGTTATTCGCAGTCGGGCTCGCTCGGCCAGTGGCGTGTCACCGTAGTTCCTCGCAAGCTGGTTATAGTAGAACCGGGCCGCGCCGTATTCGCCGCGACGATCGCGATACTGCGCCATGTGCCACTCCCGCTCCGCCTTCTTCTTCCGGACCTCGGCGTAAGCACGAGTCAAGTACTCGCGTTCTTGCGCCACTTCGTGGGGGAACTGCCGGTGAATCTGTTTGATCAGTTTCTCCGCTTCGTCCAGGGGATCGCCCGAGTAGTCCGGCCCCTGATAGCTTTCGAGTTTGGCTTTGACGCCCAACATATGAGCGCGGAACTGGTGCTCGCTGCTTGGGAACGTCTTGCGAAGATCCGTGTAGAAGTTGTCTGCGTCCAGGTATTTGCCGTCTTCGAAGTAGGCGTTTCCTGCGGCCAGGGTTGCGTCGTCCGCCAGCTTGCCGGTTGGATCGTCGATGCGAATTCGATCGAAGATGCGCACGGCGTTGCCGAACGAACTTCGTACGGGCCGGCTCTTGTCGGTCCAGTTGAACTCCCAGAACGATTGAGGGTCCGTCCGAGCCAATCGCAGCCAATACTGTCCGATGGAGAAACGGCGCGCCTCCACTGTGTCCAGGTACTTCGAATTGGGATACTTCTTCAGCAGCAATTCGTAAGTGTCGTTTGCTTTGGGGTAACGGTCGGCAAAGAAGTAGCTCTCGCCGGCCGCATATAGCGCGTCCTGCTCCAAAGCCGAATCGGGCCAACGGTCGGCAGCGTTCTTGAACGCGTCAGCCGCGGAAAGGAATCGGTCTTTGCGGTCAGTGCCTTGAGCCTGGATCGCCTGTTGATACTGCCCTTCGGCTTCGATGTATCGTTGGCGAGCCTTTTCTGGGCTATATCCCTTGCCGACGAGTGTCTTCGCTGAATTCGACACCTGCTTCGATAGCGCGTCCGCCGAGGGTAATAGCGAATTCGAGGCTGTGCCGTCGTCCAACAGCGTATCGCGTCCGCCCAACGGCGAGGCGCAACCGCCCAGGGCGGGAGCCAGGAAAGAGAGTGATATAAACGCGATAGTGCATCGTGCTCGCATCTTGGACATCCTTGTCCCACGGGACGCGTTAGTTTCTTACAAGACCAATGTATTTGTGCATACGAGGCTGACGCCCCAGTAGATTAGCTAGATAGTGATTCAGTAGCCCACGCAATTCACCCTTTGAACGTCTGTCGATCGTAATTCCTGTCCGATTTCGGTTTGGTTCCGCCAGCCTGTGAAGAGCGTCCAGCACTCCTTCACTCAGGCTAACGACCTGCCTTTGCCCACTGCGGCATCCCGGGCAAAGGACTCCGCCAGCCAATTGTCCGAACAGTATCCGCCCTTCCTTGCCGACCGGACAGCCACAAACGACGCATCTATCCAGCGACGGCAAAAAACCCAGCAGTCTTAGGGTTGTCACCTCGAATTGCAGTACAGTCTCCGGTACGTCGGCTTCCTGGTCCAGGTTCTGCAGCGTACGTACGGCTTCACAATACAGTTCTGGATGTGGATCACCAAGGTCTGTCAAATCGTGCAGCAACTCGGCCACGTAGTAACCTGCGTAAAGACGAGACAAGTCGCGGGCCGCTGCGCGGAACCGTCGCTCAAGCTTGGCTTCGGTCAACAAGTCGAGCGCGTCAGACGATTTGCGAATGAACACTATTCGACAGACGGCCAGTAGGTCAAGAGCAGACTCGAAGGGACCCTTCGGGCGGCGAGCACCCTTGGCTAGGGCTCCTATTTTCCCAAAGTTCTCTGTGAAGAGCGTGACGACACAACTGCTTTCGCTGAAATCGACCAGCCGCAAGACGATCGCCGATGTCTTTTCCGTGGCCATTGGTCCGTGGTGTGATGCTAGCGTGGGGCGCGGGCAATTTCCCGTCGAGACTCGTCAAGCGTCTCTAGGAGTACTCGTTCGACACGTCGTGGCTTGGCTTCCAGTACTGTGATTCGCGTTCCATTGTGGTCGACGAATTCTCCCGGCTTGGGAATGTGCCCCAAACGTGTAATGACAAATCCGGCGATCGTGTCGTAATCTTCGGAATCGGGTAGATCGATAGCCAAGCATTCGTTGATCGAATCCAAGTGTGTAACGCCCAGGACCTCTGATTTCGAGTCGTCCAGTTGAGTGATTTCTTCTTCCAGGTCGTTGTCCGATTCGTCGATGATCTCACCCACGATCTCTTCCAACACATCCTCGATGGTGACAACGCCCTCGACCGCACCGTACTCGTCGACGACGATCGCCAAGTGCTTGCGGTTTTCCAGGAAATCCTGGAGCAGGTCGTCCAACGGGATCGTAGACGGTATCAGCCACGGCTCCCTTAGCAACTCCCGCAACGGTTTGCGCGGCTGGTCGGGCTCGTTTGCCAAACCCGGCAACAGATCCTTCACGTACAACACACCAACAATGTCGTCCAATGTGCGTTCGTAAACGGGAATTCGCGTTCGCCCGGTTTCGCTGGCGAAGCTCAATATTTCCGGCCAGTTCAGGTTCACATCCAGGGCGTCTACCTTCAAGCGGGGCGTCATAATATCAGATACGTCCGCATCGCCCAGTTCGATCACACCTTCGATCATCTCGCGGGCATCCTGCTCTAACAAGCCCTCGCGCTCGCCCGCCGTGACCATCGTCATGATCTCGTCTTCGAAGGCTTCTTCTTCCTCCTCCTTCTCCATCTTTTCCGGCTCACCAGCAAGCCGCCGAAACACCCAATGGGCGATTGCGGAGCCGATCGTCAAAGGCCGGAAGACTTGATAGACCAGCCACCAAATTCGCCACGTTCTCAACAGGAATGTCGCGGCCCCGTGCCGCACGACTGCCCACGGGATCCAAACAGTGATTACCAAGTTCAATAGCAATACAGCAAACGCTACGGCGAACCCGCTCAGCAGACCCTGGCTCTTGAAAGTAGACCACAATCCCATGGAGCAAAAACAGAGGATAACGACGCCAATCGCTTGCAGTTTTTCCGCGGCCAGCGCCACGTCGTCATGCAGATCGAGAATCTGATGAAACAACTCGGGACGTTTCCGCACATGGCAAACGTCCTCTAATTGCCTGTGTGGGAAGTGACGCAACGTCTTTGCGCCGATGGACGCGAATGTGGTCGCCAGCAGCCCGAATGCCAACAGGACGATCAGTGTCTCCTGCATCACGGTTGGACACCTCCCTGCTCCTGGTCACCCGCGTCCGCCTTGCCTTCCATCAATTCCTCGTAGTGTGGAGCTAACCCGAAATGCCCGAGGTAGTGGCATTCGCGCGAACGCATCGAATCTCGTGCCGCGGGCGTCGTATCGTCGTATCCCACAAGATGAAGCGTTCCGTGAATCACGTAAAGAAGCAGCTCATCGTCCACGGACCATCCGTACTGGGGCGAAGCGGTCGCAGCCGTGTCGGCACTGACGATCACTTCGCCTTCCAGGTGATCGTCGGATTTCTCGAAAACGAAACTCAGCACATCTGTTGGATAATCGTGCTGCAGATAGCGGCGATTCAACTCGTGGATCGTCACGTCGTCCACCACTGCGATGCTGGTCACCGCTCGCTCGATGCCCTCGTCCGAAAGAATCATCCTTGCGGCGGAAATCAACCGGTCTTCATCGAAACGATGTGTAGATTGCCGATTGGCCAGCTCGATTTCTATCATCTATCCTACGTTTCGCGAAAAGGGGTCAGGACCCTTTGCCGGAACGGCCCGCAGGGGGCTTCGCACAAAAGGGTCCTGACCCCTTTCGCGAAACGTCAGGCGGTCTGCTGATCCGGATACTTGATCCGTCCGTGGTAGACCGCCGCCAGTGATTTTGCGAGGCTCTCCTCGATTGTGTGAAGTTCTTTGAGCGTCAACCCGCATTCCTCAAATTGTCCATCCAGCAGACGCTTCATCGCTATCTCGTGTACGGCCTTCTCGATCCGAGCAGGCGTCGGTTCGACAAGCGTCCGGCAGGCGCCCTCCGCAGCGTCCACCAGCATCATCACCGCGGTCTCTTTGGTCTGCGGCTTTGGGCCAGGGTACCGATAGCTCGTCTCGTCCACGTCCTCGCCGTTAGGATCCTCTTCCCTCTGCCGCTCCGCCTGGCGGTAGAAGTACTCGACCAGCGTCGTACCGTGGTGTTGTTCGACGAAATCAATGATCGACTTTGGCAGCCGATGTTGGCGAGCCAAGTCCGTGCCGTCTTTCACGTGCGCGATGATTACCAACGTGCTCATTGCTGGAAGCAGCGACTCGTGTTGGCTCGCGTTTTCGCTTTGATTCTCAATGAAATACGCTGGCTTCAGCATCTTCCCGATGTCGTGAAAATAGGCTCCCACACGAGCCAACAGTCCGTTCGCACTAATGGCTTCGGCAGCGTTTTGCGCGAGCGTCGCGACATTGATCGAGTGGTTGTACGTGCCCGGAGCACGCTGAGCCAATTCCTGCAAGAGTGGATGTGCAGCATCGCCCAAGTCTAGCAGGCTGATATCCGTCTGCATGTCAAACAGTCGTTCGATGAAAGGCAACAGGCCCCAAACCAGGAAACTGGCCAATATCACACAGACGCCATAGAAGGCGGCGCCGGATAGCAGACGCATTGAAAACGCCATCCGCAGAAAGACCTCGGCGCCGTCCGCCGCTGACAAGTGAGTCGAGTGTGGTAGGCCGAACGCTTGCCCGGCCAGTGTGCCGACGGCAATTGCAGCAAGAAACGCAACCAGTCCACCGCCGAGCCCTACGTAGATCAATTTCGTCCGCGTGCGAATGCGGGTCAACATCAGGATCGGTCCGGACACAGCAATGCTGAGAATCACAAACTCGGCCAAGCCCTGTCCCAACGCCAGCGTGATGACCAGCGACACGACCACCGACAGGAGCAAAGCCAGTTCGCGGTTGTGCGCGATGGCCAATGTCATGCCGAACAGAACAAGCGGAACACACTCGGCTCGCCACTCGTCTCGAGCGACGAGTACTGACAACAAGACAGTTGCGACAACCGCCCCCAAGATAGTCGCCAGTTTTCGCAGGTCCCGAACGATCGGTCGATGGTGGAAGTAGAGGTAACAACCACAGAAGATGTACAGCGCCACGTACAGTCCAAAACCAGCCGACGAATACGACAACATCTCGCCAACGGACCGTTGCGAGTTTACCGCCGCATGCTCCGCGGACAGCACCTCGATGTCGCCGATCGACAGCGGCCGCCCCCCCTCGGCAAGCCTCTCATGCGGCTTGTGCGTCTGTTCGGTCCCCTGCTCGTCGATCATGACCGCAAACGACGCACGAGACACGATGTCACGCGGCGGTATGTAACCGCTTCGGTAGGGGAACGGTGGCGCCCAAGCGCCAGTGATCGCCCACACCAGCACTGCTGCCACAAGGCATAGTCCAACGCGCAACAACACTGAGGGTTGCCGAAGATACGCGATCATGCGAGCCCGCTGGCCCGGCGGAAGTTGGACCGATGCAACTCGGTCCGAACGCGTTTTTACTTGATTGCCCGAGGACATGATTATTGGACGAGTTGTGCGGGCCTCCTGAGAGAACCGGGCGGAGACGGCGGATCCCACCGCTCGTGACCGCAAGAACTCGTCTGTCTCAACTCACCTCCTCTTTTTCTTTTTGGGCTCATCATCGTATGCCCGAACGATCTCTTTCACCAGACGGTGGCGTACAATATCCGCCCTGGTCAATTCGATCGAGCTGACCCCCTTAATGTGGGCCAGTCGCGAAAGAGCATCCTTCAGGCCGCTCCGCGTGTGTGATGCGAGATCACTTTGCGTCTTGTCCCCGGCCACGACGATCTTGGAATCTCTTCCCATGCGAGTGAGAAACATCTTCATCTGGGCGACCGTCGTGTTTTGCGCCTCGTCCAGAATCGTAAAAGCCTCGTTCAGCGTCCTTCCTCGCATATATGCCAGCGGTAGTACTTCGATTACGTCCATTTCCATGTGTCGCTTGATCTGGTCGTAATCGATCATTTCATGAAGCGCGTCCAACAGTGGTCGGAGGTACGGGTTGATTTTGGCCTGAAGGTCGCCGGGCAGGTATCCGAGGCTTTCACCGGCTTCGACGGCCGGCCTGACCAACACAATTTTTCGAACCATGTGGTTTTTCAGCGCCTCGACCGCCAACGCCACCGCCAAGTATGTCTTGCCGCTGCCGGCCGGGCCCGTCGCGAACACCAGATCATGACGACGAATCGCGTCGACGTACTGGGCCTGCCCCGCCGTTTGAGGACGGATGGTTTTGCCCGCGTGCATCACCTCGATCGCAGTCCCCTGGGGTTTCCGGACACCGGTGACGTGGGCCAAGACGCTAGACACGTCGTCGTCTGTGAGTTGTCCTTGCCGTTCGGCGCGGTTCTTCAGTTGCTCCAACGCCTCGGTGGCTTTGCCGACAGCTTCTTCCGGACCGGACACTCGTATCTGACCGTCACGATGTGTGACGGTTACGTCCAGCGCTTCGCGAATGGCTCGGAGATGTTGGTCTCGAGTCCCCAGTAGCGACAGAGCCAACTGAGGTTCCGTAAGCGATATAGTTGCCTCGAACATCAACACAAACGGCGGCTTGTTTGCCGCCGCCGCAGGACCGTAAACCACCCAAGTATCTCAACTATACCTGATCCCGCTTCGAAGGGAACTGTCGGGCAAGCGGGAAATACGAAAAACGGAGAATTTGGCGATTGCTCGTATCCTCCGCTGCGGCCACGACTTGGCGGTCGTCGAGTGTGCGAACGGCCGGTTATTCCGAAGATGTCACCGGCGGCTCGTATTCAAAGTCCTTCCACCTCATCGCTCGGCGGAATGGTTCGGCGCGAACCACCACCTCGCCGTTTTGGAATAATCGCACGGTACCATTGGACTCGCTGACCACGACCGCAATCGCCTTGCTGTTCTTGCTGATCGCGGCACCCGCCCAGTGGCGGGAGCCGAGACCCTTTGAAAGGGTTAGGTTTGCGTGCAATGCGTCAATCAGTTGGCAGGACTTCTCAACCGTTCCATCGGGAGAAACCACAAATGCTCCATCCAGAGGCGCGATCTCTTTGACGGCTTCGCGAACGCGAGCATCCTCAAGGTTGCGCTCTTTTCGGGCATACCCCTTCACGGCGTCGAATCCCGCAGGATGACAATGCTCCAGAACACGACGCGTGTCGCCAACTACAAACATGGTCCCAACCGGCTTGCCCTCGCGCCCTTCGCGGCCAATCTCCAGGGCCAGATCCAGGACGGTCTTCAGAGTCTCCAGCGGAACGCTCGTTTCCAGCTCTCGCAGGTCCCTGACGGTCAGACGACCAAGGTGGTCTGCCAGACGGATGTAGCTGACCGAATCTATCTTGCCGGGCTCGAATCCGCTGTAGACGGCGATTACTTCCGCACCGGGCATCAGGATCTCGTCGGCGATGCTCTCCAGCAGGATCTGCGTCAGTTTCTCGAAGACCGGCGCATCCTCCCTCTCGATCACCACCGTGGCCAAGCCATGCTCGGTCGCACCCTCCAGTTCTTCCGGCCGATCTGCTGCCACTAGAATCTTCTCGTTCCCAGCCCTTTCCTTAAGCTGCCTCCAGTCTGTTGGGCCGTCGAGCACAACCATGATGGCGTCGGCCTCGGCCGCCGCGCTCAGCCGCACCGCTAGATCGTATATGGTGGCGAATTGCTTGTTGAATTTCTGCGGCTTCATATGTTGGCAACCGTTGCGCGGGTCCGTCCAGCAATGCCGATTTCAGGGTGCGTGTGCAAGACGCACGCATATCCTAAGTGGTTGGGGGGAATAGGGCAATATCGACGCCGCTGCAAAGAAGCCGCGAGTGCGATAAATGCGCAAGTAGCCCTTCCATTTTCCGAAAGGTTGGGCGGTAGACCTATGTCAGGTCAGGGGGCTGTCGAATGCGACGTAGCCTGCGGATGCGCTGCAGTATTCTGAGACGAAGCCAACTGAGCGCTGCGCTCGCTTGAGGGCCGCTGCGACGTGTATTCCGCCAACTGCTCCTTGCGTCTTCCAGGCTTGCCACCGAAGACGTACTCGTCGAACAACGCCAATGCGTGCACGGCGTGCCCTCTGGGGCCAATTTCCCACTCGTGTTCGCGGTTGTCCCACATCGTATCCGTCAGAAAAGTGACTGCTTTGACAACACGAGGATCGGTCAATTGGTCCTTGGGCAGCGAAAACACTAGCCATTCCAGCATATGCCCGGTGGTATTCAACTTTCGGTCAATGTCGCCGGAGTCGGCGCGGGCGCGGAACCACTCGGTGCTGAAACTGCCGTCGTCGTTTTGCAGTTTGAATGCGTACTCGTGGTAGTCGTCGACATAGATCTTTGCGCGGCGCCATTGCCCCGTCATTGGCTTGTTCTTCTTGGCTCGTTTCTTCACAGCGTAGGTGAACCCGGTCATGCGATGCGTGCCGCCGCAGCACGCGCCAATTACAGGCTGGGCCAGTTCCTCCTCGATCAGCCGTTCGATACTCCACTCTTCGCCGTCTAGGTTTTCCCATGTTGTATCGGGGTCCAAGTAGTGCGAAAGGCCGATTAGCTTGAACGTCAATTCCGTACCGCTTTCGCACGTGTCCTGTTCGTGCTTGACCAAGTCAGCCACCGTCAGCTTGTGCTGGTCGATCCAGATCGGATAGTCAATCTTCACGCGTGACTGCGCCAGAATGCACAGAAACTGCCCCTTGTGTCCCTGATACCCTGGGCCCATGTGTAGACCGAGCTTGTCATCCTCCACATACAACATCCGCATACCGTAGCAGGGCGCGTTCCCGCACAACCAGGAGATGGCGTTGACTTCCTTCGTGCGTGTCCGAAGCGGTGTGTCCACTCCGAAACCAACAACCGCATGCATTACGCCCCAAGGACTCCGCCGCTGGGTAGTCTCTGGCCGGTAGAAGTAGTACGCCAAGCACCGCCTGACTCGATCACGCAAATCGGCCAACTCAGGCGACAACTCGGCTGCCGGCTTCTCATCGGCGGCTTCATTCGTCTTGAGTTCAGACTGAACCTCCTCGTCATCATTCTCCGTTTCCATGATGCCTGATTCTGTGGCGGCCTGTGTTTCCTCGGGCTCGTCGGCGGCATCCTGTGAAAACGTTGTCCCTGAGCCAACGGCGCATACGAATAGCACACACAAAAGAATCCTTGTTCGCATGGTTTGGCTCGAAGTAGTGGTGTGGAAAGGAAGGAGGAATGTATACTCGGAGAGGTTGCGCGCGGTGAAAACGACTGTATGTAACAATTATCGGACTTCCGACGGAACGAGTTTATCGAGCGAAAGAGTTTTCCGGGGCAAGGGAGGACTGCTTGCCGTGCTTTGCCACACGTGGGTGAGCGGAATCGTCTGCTAGCACCGCGACACGCGCAGAGATATCTGAACGTTGCAGGCCGTTGTCCATACTGGAATTTCAATCATGCCAACTGGAACGCGAACCGTGAAAGCGTCGCCAGCTGAAACGGCTGACAAGCTGCGCATGCTGCTGGCCGCGGCAAACTGCGAAATAGTCCACGCGACTGATTCCGAGATTCAGTTCCGGCATGGAACCTATCTGACACAATCCGCGCCGCTCGTGCCAAAGCGGGCAACCGTGCGGCTGGAGCGGTCCTCCACGGGCACGTTGCTGAACTACGACATCGAAGTCTCGAAACCTGTAGCCGTCTGGCTTTCGCTGATTGGCGTTGTATTCTGCTGGCTCATACTTCCGCCCATTCTCATTCACCGTGCCCTGGTCTATCATCCCCAACGATTCATGGAGAACTTGCTCGCAGGGCTCTGATCGACGCGGGATAAGGCAAGCACCCATGCCACAAATGGACGACAATCCGTATGCGAGTCCGCGTGCGATAGAGAACGAGCCAGTTCGCGTCCATCCCGAGTTGTTTGGCACGCTAACGAGGAAGCGCTGGATCTATCGGCGGATCGAATTGAACGGCAAATCCAATGCCATCATCGAATACAACGGACGTGGGGTAGGATACGAGACTGTCTTCGTGAACGGTGAGATCGCAGCCCGAGTCACCGGCAATCAAATCGAGTTCACCACACCGATCGACTTCGCCGTTCCGAGCCCATCCGGCACGCTGGCGGCCCGAATTGAAATAAAGACGGCCTTTCTACTCTTCCTGGGCGCGTTCAGGCTGCTGATCGACGGTCACGTCGTCTACATCGAGGGTAACTGGTGACCCCGTAGCTCCCAACCTTGCCGCGGCCTGTCAATTGCCCGCAAGAGTGTCGGCGTCCGGCATTGGCATTAGATAGGGGCGGGCCGCATCGAGTGTTTTCGGTCCGATCCCCTTAACCCGACGCAGGTCCTCGTGATCGAGAAATGGCCCGTCGTCTTCGCGCGACTGAACGATTCGTCTGGCCAAGGTCTCTCCGATATCCGGCAACAAAGCAAACTCGGGCCATTGAGCTTCGTTGATGTCAATCTGAAACTCGACGGTTTGTGGTTCGGCGCGGTCGATTTCGATCAGATTGCCGCAATGGGCGCCGCGAGATATCAACGATATGGCGATCGCCGTCAGCGAGAGACCCAGAATCACCGCAATGACCGCCTGATCGAAACGCCGCAGTAACGGCCGCGGCCATCGGGTGTTGTGATCGGGAGTGCCGTTCGGCGAAGCCATGTGCGATGCCTCTGTTATCTTCCGCAGGGCCGCTGTCGACAGGTCGACAACACGTTATTATGGATGGTTTGGAGATGGAAAGCGAGCGGTTCAGTGCTTTGGGGAATTAGGCACTTTCCCGCGAATGCGAAGAGTCACGTTGTGAGCCGATGGCGCTAGTCTTTAGGTTGCGCCACATCTTCGTCGGTTCTGGTGGTGTCTGGTGTGCTCGATTCTGGAGTTTTTTGGGGCAAGCTTGGTCGAGTTTGAGGTGCGAGGGCAACAGTTTGAATTGAACGGGAGAATTTGTGCGGGCAGCAATTGCGGCGCAGTGCTGGCGCTAGCATTGGTCTTGGCGTGATCGTACGCGAATGATTACGAGCGACGGATTGGTAACCAGCTCGGTTGTTCACGGAGGGTCGGGTATGACTCAGGCAAAAAGTTTTGGTGAAATGAATTTCGGTCATGCTAAACTT
>CAZUAH010000229.1:0-21314 GCA_964617665.1 uncultured Pirellulaceae bacterium | reverse complement strand
TTCTTCAACGGCAATCCCGACTACTTCAAGGAGAAGCTGGAGCAGTTGATTGACCAGTTCAACCTGAGCGCCGGGGACGTCAAGGACCTGTCCGTCGCCGCCCTGATTGCTAAGATGATGGGGATGGCCGACAGTGACGAGACCAAGAGCGAATTGACGCGATTGCTCGACATGGTCAAGGGCCTGGGTATCTCGGACAACAAGGCTTCCACCCTGAAGATCGGCGCCGACGGCGCAAAGGCGTAACGGTGGACTCACTCGTGAAGGGCCGGGGCGAATCGCGCTCCCGGCCCTTTCGCGCTTTGCTCCGTCCCGTCAAATGGAACACGGGTGCGCGAAGCTCCCGCCGAGCCGTCACATCTGCAGCAGAATTGGCTCAGCAAGAGTTTCGCCCTTCCAGGGGGATGACTCAAGATGGCTGAAGAAGTTGAAAGCAAACCGGACGAGGCTCCAGAGATTCAGTTGGAAGGCGGAACCTACGAAATCATCCGCAACCGGTTGAGTAACCACGCCAAGGAGTTGCGTTCCCGGCTGGATCAGTTGAACGCGGCCCGCAAGGAAGTTTTCGGCTCGATCGAAACCAAGCTGCTCAGCACCGAGCGGATTACCACCGATCACAACTGTGTCCCGCGCGATATGGTTTCCATCGGGAACCGATTCATCTTTGGATATAACGTCCACTTGGGACTGAAAATCGAGACGGATCTGTCCGATGTCTTTTCTGTCTACGAGTTCCGCGATAACGCGTTTCACCGTCTGGAACTCGATCTGATCGGCGATGAACGATTCCTGAAGGATTTCAAGGAGATCTACCGCTACTACAAGAACGCGGTATTCGCGAAGTTCTCGATCATCGGCCCGCATCTGTTCATGGCGTTCCGCGTTGGCAAGACCATGGCGGACGTCAAGACGTTCAAGTGGGCCGTCCAAGACGATGCGCTCGTCTATCTGGATAACCGAAGCGATCACGAATTCAAGCTGCCGGCGCAGCATGGTTTCGATTGGATCCGCACGACTCGCGATCAGCATGTGGGTGGTGAACATCCGCACGTTTCGATCGAAGACCGCGTCTTCGTCGAGACCGTGGGCGGTGACCTGACGATCAAGATCGAAGACAACACGGAATCGGGCGAAGGCCTTTATGCCGAAGATGTGGACAACGAAGACCAGACGCTGGACGATGCGGAAATCTACTACGCCATCGTCGGCAACATCATTCTGCTGCGAATTCGCCCTTACCAGGAAAAAGACTACCGCTACATCGTCTACAACGAGAAGATCCAGCGGGCCATGCGATTGGATTCCATTGCCCACGCGTGCGTCCTGCTGCCGGACGACCATGGGATCATCTTCTCCAACGGCTATTATCTGCAGAGCGGCGAGTGCAAGATCTTCGAGAACGAACTGACGGACATGATGTTCGAGCAGCGGCTGATGGCGCCGAACGGCGAGGATTACCTGTACGCCTTCTACAATCGCGAAACGGGCGATCACGTCTTGCTGAGGTACAATCTGATCGAGCAACACGTCGATACGCCGATCATCTGCAACGGGTCCGCGTTCTTCGAGGGCGGCGAGATGGTCTGCTTCAAGGCCCAACAGAATCCGCAGAAGCACCACGCCGTGCAGATCTGGCAAACACCCTATGTCGGCGAAGACTACGTCCCCACGACGAATACCGACTCGTTCCTCTACAAGATCGGTAACCGTGATTTGGTGCGCGGCATGGCCGAATGTCATGAAGTATTGGGGCTGATCGCCAAAGAGGACACTTACGCCGATCTGTTCGTGGATCTTTCGAAGCTGGCTGGCGATATCACCGATTCGTATTTCTGGATCGGAAGCGACGAGTGCTTCAGTCCGAAAGAAGGGCTGATCGAGATCCGCAACACGGCGACCGCCGCCATTGACGAGTTCGATAAGGTCGTACGAGTCAAGCGAAGCACGGCCGACCAGACGAATCGAGTCCACGGCCAGACCAAAGAGATTCTAGCAGCGGTTCACCGCAAACGGTTTGACAATATCGACGACTTCGTGGCCAGCTTGGCCGACATGCGAACCATCCGCGGCGAAATAATTTCGTTGCGAGATCTTCGCTACGTCGATCTCGGCCTTGTTGATGAACTTGAGAAGGACGTCGTAGAACAGAACGAGAAGCTTGCCGGGCGATGCGTCAAGTTCCTTCTGGACCCCAAAGCCCTCCATCCTTACGACGAACGTGTCGACGGACAGACCGCCAAGATAGATTTGCTTGAAAAGGTAGCGGATGCAAAAAAGTTGGAGGAGGATATTTCTGGGAGCGCCGGCGAACTGGAGATGCTGATCGACATCGTCAGCAATCTGAAGATTGACGACGCCACCCACCGCACCAAGATCATCGACAATATCTCCGGGATTTTCGCCAAGGTAAATACCGCACGCGCGGGGCTGAAACGCAAGACGAAAGAACTACTATCGGTCGAAGGCGTGGCCGAATTCAACTCGCAGATGAAACTGTTGAACCAGAGCGTGGTGAACTACCTGGACGTCTGCGATACGCCGGAGCGATGCGAAGAGTTCCTTACCAAGATGATGGTGCAGATCGAAGAACTCGAAGGGCGATTTGCCGAGTTCGACGAGTTCGTTGTGCAGCTTACGGACAAGCGGGAAGAGATCTATAACGCCTTCGAAACGCGCAAAGTTCAGTTGGTCGAGGCGCGAAACAAACGTGCGAATTCGTTGATGAGCGCTGCCGATCGCATCTTGAAAGGCATCAAGTCGCGCGTCGACAGCATGGAATCGGTGACCGATATCAACGGCTATTTTGCGTCGGACTTGATGATCGAGAAAGTCCGAGACATTGTCGCTCAACTTGGCGAGTTGGAAGACTCGGTCAAGGTTGATGATATCCAAAGCCGTCTGAAAACCATCCACGAAGACGCCGTTCGCCAGTTGAAGGATCGTCAGGAGTTGTTCGTCGACGGCGCCATGATCATCAAGCTGGGCAACCATCGCTTCTCCGTAAACGCCCAGCAACTGGACCTGACGACCGTCTTGCGCGATGGCGACATGTGCCTGCACCTGACCGGTACCAAGTTCTTTGAACCGATCGAAGACGAGCAGTTATTGGCCACCCGCGACGTCTGGGACCAGGAAGTCGTCTCCGAAAACCGCGACGTGTACCGCTCCGAGTACCTGGCGTACCAACTGCTCTCAGCGTTGGATCGCAACGATGCGGACATTGGCGCAATCCAATCAGGCGAAGCGGACGAAACTTCAGAAGAAGCCCCAACCACTCGTATTACGGCGGCGGATCTCCTGGCGTATGAACAAGAGCAGTTGATGGCTTTCGTCCAACGTTTCATGGGACCGCGATACAGCGAAGCCTACTCGAAGGGCGTCCACGATCACGACGCGGCATTATTGCTGCGCGCGTTGTTGGAAATGAAGACGACTGTCGGCCTGTTGCGCTTTCACACTCGATCCCGGGCAATGGCCAAGGTGTTCTGGCAGCACTTCGGCGACAAGAAACACAAGGCCTTGGTCGCGGCCAAGCTGAGCGGTTTTGGCTCAGTGGCAAAGCTGTTCCCCGACGCCACCGCTCAATCGCAATACGTGGCCGAATTGAAGAACACGCTGGCCGAGTTTGTCGAACGAAACGGGTTGTTTCCCAACACATTGGTCGATGGAGCGGCGGAATACCTGTTCTGCGAATTGTCCGGCGAGGGCAAGTTTGTCGTAAGTCGTCGGGCGGCGGCTCTGGAGGATGCATTCCAAACGCATTTGCGACAGAACAGCTACACCGAACCGTTCACGAAATCGGTTCGTGCCGTGAATCGTGACCCCGCCAGTGCATTGTTGTTGGCGCGGGATTGGGTCGAGGCGTTTATCGAACAACGACCGGATACAAGCGACGAGGACTTCGAGTACGTCGACGAGGTGGCCGAGTTGTTGCTGGCGGGTAAAGTGGAAAAAGGATGCATTGTCGACGGTCAAGTCAACTGTGATATCCCCGGCTTGGTTGGCACGCATCGGGTGACCGAAGGCGGCACGTATCATCTGAACTACAATCGCTTCATGTTCAGACTCGAGCAATTCGAAGGAGACGTCGTACCCCGGTATCGGCGGTACATCGACCTGAAGAAGGAGGTTGTCGATCACGCTCGCGACGACATGCGGCTGGACGAATTCCGCCCGCGCGTCTTGACTTCGTTTGTGCGCAACAAGCTGATCGACCAAGTCTATCTCCCGCTGATTGGCGACAACTTGGCTAAGCAAATGGGTGTTACGGGCGAGCAGAAACGCACCGATCGAATGGGGTTGTTGCTGCTGATCTCGCCGCCCGGCTATGGCAAGACGACGTTGATGGAGTACATCGCCAACCGGTTGGGCATCATCTTCATGAAGATCAACGGCCCGGCGATCGGGCATCAAGTCACATCGCTCGACCCGGACGAGGCACCGAATGCGGCGGCGCGCGAGGAGGTGCAGAAGCTGAACCTGTCGCTGGAAATGGGCGACAACGTGATGATCTACGTGGACGACATCCAGCACTGCAACACGGAATTCTTGCAGAAGTTCATCTCGTTGTGCGATGCCCAGCGAAAGATCGAAGGCGTCTACAAGGGCCACACGCGCACCTACGATCTGCGCGGCCGCAAGGTCTGCGTGGTCATGGCCGGTAACCCTTACACGGAAAGCGGCGAGAAGTTCCAGATCCCCGACATGCTGTCCAACCGGGCGGACATCTACAATCTGGGCGACATCATCGGCGAGACTCGCGACACGTTCGAGATGAGTTATCTGGAAAACTGCATGACATCCAACCCGGCGCTGAACAAGATGGCCAGCCGCAGTCAGAACGACGTGTACGCAGTGATCAAAATGGCCGAACAGGACTCGCAGGAAGGCATCGAGCTGGAGGGCAATTACTCGCTGGAAGAAATCAACGAGATGGTCGTGACGATGAAGAAGTTGATGGAAGTGCGCGACGTCGTGCTTCGCGTCAACCAACAGTACATCCGTTCGGCCGCCCAAGCCGACGAATACCGCACCGAGCCGCCGTTCCTGCTGCAGGGCTCGTACCGTAACATGAACCGGATCGCCGAGCGTGTGCTGCCGATCATGAATGACGAGGAACTGCAGACGCTGATCTTGTCCAACTACGAACAGGACTCCCAAACGCTCACGTCCGATGCCGAAGCGAACATGCTGAAGTTCAAGGAGATGAGTGGGATTCTTACGGAGGACGAGGCCAAACGCTGGGCCTCCATCAAGCGGACTTACGAGCAGAACGTGAAGATGAAGGGCATCGACGCTGGCGACCAGGTCGGCCAAGTGATCCTTCAACTCCGCGAATTCAGCGACGGCCTGCACGCGATCCGCGAGGCCATGGGCGAGGGCGTCAAACACCTGTCCGACCGCGATACCGAGCAGCGTGACGTGCATCTGGTCGCGCTGATGCAGCAGGTGGCCGGGTTGCGCACCAACCTGGAAGACATCGGCAACGCGGTGAAAGAAGCGGCCGACAAAGCTCCCGAACATCGTCTCGAGATCGCCGCGCCGACGGAACTGCCACCGCAGAAGGTGGTCGTCCAGCACAAGGTACCACGCTCGGTCCTGGATGTGGTGAAAAGCCAATTCGAGGTAATGAACAACTGGATGGAACCGCTGCTGACGGCCAGCGCCGCCCAGAGCCAGGAGTATCAGAAGCTCCAAAACGCTGTCCAGACGTGCTTGGCCAATTACTACGCGCTGCTAGAAGAGTTGGAGCAGGCGAAGATCAAGCATTCGTAGGCAGCTTTTGACTGTCTCCAGAATGCACGGCGATTCACGGGCGGTCGGCCACCTGGGCGATTCGCCCTTGTTCTTCCTCCGGCAGCAGTCCTGGCACCAAGGCTCGGGTGGGCGCGCGGTACGTGTTGTCGTGGACCAGCACTCCTTTTTCACCCACGAAGTACGTGGCCCAGTCTGCAACGACCAAGTTATGCGCCTGGTCCACTGGGACCTGTTCGTCGATTCCATCCACGATCAGTATGCCGCCCACTCCGTGCAGTTGATCGCCCACTTCCAGCAACTTGGCCATCCGCCAGCGTTTCTCGGAAACCCAAATCGGATGTCCAAACGTGGTGATGATGTCTTCACCGCTCACCATAAGCTTGATCATCGGCGACGGTGGGCGAAGAGTAGTATTCAGTACCAACTTGAAAGCCAACTCGCCCGTTTCAGGATTCTGCGACAGCACACGGTCGCCGATCTTGATTCGTTCGATCGGAATACGACCTTGCTGCGTCCAAATCTTGGTCCCGGCAGGGAAGCAGGACAATCGGGGCCATCGATACCGAGATGGCGTTTGGTACTGATAAACGTCCACCGGTTCGTGATAGGCGCGATGGTAGTCCCCAAGATACGACTGCGTCTGTCGATAGAGGTAGCAGGTTGGCTTGACGGATACGGTCTGCACTTCGTTGTACTCTTGCCACCAATCCCACCAAGCCGTGGGCTCGCGTTTGGGAAACCGGCCGGTGGTCTGCTCAAGGGCGGCGAAAATCGTGGCGTTGTGGACGGCTGTTTTCGTATTGGCGACGGCGACTTGTTTCTCGCGTTGCCACGCCTCCTCTAGGCTGGTCATGGCCGCGAGTTGCCGCTCAAGCTCCTCGGCCGGATGCTGGAAGTCCTCGAAGCCTCGTAGCTGGAATCGAGTGTAGAGATAGCGCTTGTTTGGCCCCTCTTCGATTTCGTTGCGCGGCTTCGTCAGTCGTCGATCGGCAACGACAGGGACGGGGCTGGCGACGTGGGCGATTCCCACGGCGAGGTTGCCGCCAGGCCCGGCGCGAAGAAATCGGTGTTGATACCGAATGGTGCCGTCTGGGGCATCCACGATCTGCCACTGCGTGGTGATGGGCGAAACCAGGCCATCGAGAAGTAGCGGCACATATTCGTGCATCGGCCGGCGTTCCAATTGCCGGATGGCCGCGCCTCGGACGTTGGGCCAGCGGGACAGGACGGCATGGCACGCGAGCGTCTGAGTCGACTCGAATTGTGGGAACTTGGCAAGCAAATCGACCACGGACGCTCCAAAACGTGGGCCGCCTTCGAAAAGGAATGTCTCCAAGACGGGAACAATGTCCGGGTCGTCGATCCTCTCCATCAGCCCGATGGCGTGTTTGCGTTTCTTGTCGTCCGTGCCGTCGATTAGCGGTTGCCAGGCTCGAAGCTTTGGTCGCCAGCGACTCATGCTCTGCTGGATACGCGTGGCCACCTTGCGCTGGTGTTTGATGTCCGCGTCGCTGACCATTCGGCCGCCGACGTTTCGCAGGCCCAGCACACGCATCGCTTCGGCGCGCGCGTTCTGAGGTACACCATTGCCGTCAAGCAACCGGGTGAAGTGCAGTCTGGATTCGTCGTCGAGCCGAGCGCGGGCGCACCAGCGAGCCAGCGTCAACTCGCGTTTCGGATCACCCAATGACTTGTCGCGCAGCTCACGGTACTGCGCAAACTGTTCGTCGACCGCGGCCAACTTTGCTGCTTCGTCCAACGTCACCCATTGTCCGTCGACTTCGACTCGCCCTGAGTGCCAATTGGCCGGCGGATAGTCCGGCGCCGTTTCCAGGGCCTGTTTCAATAGCTCACGGCGACGTTGAGCGTCGCCGGCCACCTCACATTCCAGCGCGCGGCGAACGAGGGCCTTGGCTGCCGCTTTGTCTTCGGCGGGGGCCGATGGATTGGCACTCCAAGCCACGTGTGTCTGAAGAGAGGCCAGAAGGAAACAGAAGCACACCGCAACAGTTAATGAGAGATCCCGCTTCATGACTTCGTCTCCGGAAGCGAACGCTCCAAAGAAGTGTGCCCTGCCCTGACACGTATTTTAGGGGATACTTGACAGGGCCTGCAAGTGAAACGACATTCGTGCGACATGGATTGGGCTGCAGGAGGCCCCATATTATGGGCTGAGCCCCGGCTGACGCGGCGGGTTCACTTAGTATCGTCCAGAGCATCAGGATCCCCCTGATCGGCAAAGTCGCCCTAATTGATTCAACCGACGAATCCGGAACATCCGATACATTGAGACTGGAGTTGTCAATTCCGAGGGGGGATGTAGTATGCGATCACTTCGCTTGATCGTGGCGCTGATTGTGCCTGCCAGCGTCTTCAGCGGCCCACCGCTGGTGGCCGGAGATCCGGAGAACAGGCCCCGAACGCATAACAGGGAAGACGCATTCGTCCGACCCGCTGTACGCTGGGTATCCGCGGAGCAGCCACCGTTCGAGCTGCCGGCATTGGAGGATCCAGTGCCGATCACGTCGAAGCCAGCGACTCCGCAGGCCGAACCTCCGCAACTCGAGGCCGCTCCTCCCAAGCAGCCCGCAGCCGTTCCCCAACCGGATGCGACGCCTCCAACGCTTCCTGCTGAACTCCTCCCTGCGGTGCCTCTGGAGCCACCGCCTGCTGCCGAGGAGCCAGCACCTACTGGCCTGACGTTGACTCTGGAGGAATTGGTCGACATCGCGATGGAATCGAACCCGACGTTGGTACAGGCAACAGCAGCGGTGCAAGCGGCTGAAGGGAGATACGTTCAAGCGAGTCTCTATCCCAACCCGGCAATCGCGTACCAGGGAGCCGACATCGGGCTCGACGGCACCTCTGGACAGCAGGGGATGGGATTCAGCCAGCAGATTGTCACCAGCAACAAACGCGCTTGGGCGATGGCCGTGGGCGAAGCGAAGATTCAGCAGGCCCAACTTGCTTGGGAGTCGCAGCGGCGACGCGTGGTCAATGGCGTCCGGTCCGGCTACTACGAAGTCATGCTGGCCCAGAGAACGATCGACGTGAACGAAGAGCTTGTGAACATCGCCCAGCAGGGTGTCGAGCTTACGGAGAAGCGTCTGGCAGCCAGAACGATCAGCAAGGCCGAGTTGCTACAAACGCAGATCGAGGCCGAAATGGCCGAACTCAGTTTGAACCAAGCAAACAACAATCATGTTGCCGCTTGGCGCAGACTCACTGCTGTATTAGGTCGGCCGGATATGCAACCGCAGCGTTTGGCTGGCGTGGTGGACGAGAACCTGCCGCAATTCGACTGGAGAGAAACGCTCGACCACCTAATGACCCAAAGCCCAGAACTGGCTCAGGCTCACTCTGCGGTCGAGACGGCTCGGAATAATGTGGCGCTCCAGTGTGCGAATCGGGTACCGAACTTCCAAGTAGCGACCGGCGTCAAGTATGACGAGAGTGCTCGTTTTACTTTGGCGGATGTGGAAATCGCTGTCCCGCTGCCCATTTTCAATCGCAACCAGGGCAACATCATGGCGGCCCAATCCCAATTAGCGGCCGCACAAAACGAAGTGCAACGGGTCGAGCTGGATCTGCGCAGTCGACTGGCTGACGCCTTCGAACAATACTCCAACGCGACTCGGCAGATAGAAGCTTACTCCGGCAGTATCGTTCCAAACGCCCAGGAGTCGCTACGATTAGCCGACATCGGCTATCGCGCCGGGCATTTCGATTACCTTACCTTGCTCACCGCGCAACGGACCTACTTCGGCGTCAGCCTCGAGTACCTGCAGAGCTTGAAGGGATTTTGGGCGCGAGCCGTCGAGCTTGAAGGCATGCTGCTAAGCGGCGGTTTGGAGAGCCCCGAGTAGACCGCAAGATCGGGGCTAGGCACTGTCCCGCAAATGTGAGCCGAACGCGCTAGCGTCGGGTTTGGCGGTGCAAGCGTCCAATATGCAGAGCCCGTGGCTAGCGCCATCGGCTCACAACGTGCCTTCTGGCATTTGCGGGGCAGTACCTAGTGTGTTTCCGTGCCGATTTCGCCCGCCTGTAGGCTCTTCCACACAGAGGGGTTTGCTCGCTAAGTGCGCCATTTCAGTGCGACGGTTTCGCCATGTTGAGGATGGTCCGGCTGGATACTGTTGAGCGTCAACTTGACTCCGTCTTCAGCCAATTGGGCGTCGACCCAAGCGCTGGGCATCTCTTTGCTGAACACGTACGCGACCGCAGGCAGATTGACCAAATGGACGCCTTCGTGCTGCGCAATGTTCCAGCGATGCGAATGCCCGAAGAACGCGGCCTTCACATTCGTCTGCTTTGCGGCAAGGTCTAACAACTCTCGGGTATCCACCAGACCGCTGGGCTTTGCGCGATGGTCTGGATTGTGATGCAGCACCAGCAATGCCGGTTTGTCCGATGCTTGCTTCAGAGCCTTGATCAACCAGGTTCGCTGAACGTCTCCCAACAGCCCCGGAGTGACGTTGGTCTTATCGAGTGAATCGAGCAGGAACCAGTTGGCTCGCGGTGTCGACAACACGGTCAAATGCTTCTGATCGATGGGAGGCGGTTCGTCGCGCGGAAATGCATCCCAGAATCGCTGGCGATGGTCATGATTGCCCAAGGCGAAATGAACGGGTAAACCGGCTTCTCGCAGGGGCCGCACCAACTTGGCCAGCGTTGCATAGTCTTCGGCCTCGCCGGAGTTCAATGCACAGTCGCCAGCGACCATGACGGACGAGGGCAACTGTTCAAGTTGGCCAATCGCTTGAGACGCCTTCTGGAAGTGCGCGAACATATTCGCACCCCGCAACACCTTGGCGGGATCGCCAGCGATGTGTGTGTCGGCCATTAATGCGAATCGGTTCGGGGCCGCTTCAGGCGCGAAGCCCCACAGTGGCGAGGTCGTAGCAGCAGCGGCCGCGGCAAACGACGAAGCCAGAAACTGCCGCCGCGACAGAGGTTGTAGGGTCAGAGGCATATCAACCGTTCCTTTCGTTGGACTCATTGCTGATTACACGCGGGTCGACTCAGTTTTCGCGCAAACGAGTCCGTAGCCCTGATGGATATCAGAATTCGCAAGTCAGCTTACCATAGGGGACCATCCTGGCAAACGCTCCAACAGGCAACGCCATTCAGATAGCCAAGCCAGACTATCCATGTCTGATGCGACATCGCGGGAAAGACGGCGAAACGAAGGGTGGAGATGAATTCCATGGATCGGATGATGTGGAAGTCGTCGATCTAGAAGGCAAGAAGCGGCGAGTCTTGCATTTCGAATGGAATGAGCCTTGCTTGAATCGGACGCGCCCGTTTCTAGCTGCTGCTGTCGGAACGGGCAGAGCTGTTTTTGGGCGTGTGCGGTAGCGGGACGTTGCGCGTTACCGTTCGTTTGTGAACGGCAACGTGGACCTAAACGGGATATCCGTCCTTTTTCCTCCTCCATCCGGAACACGTCGACGGCTCCAAGATTCTTTCTGGTACAGTGCACTGGCTTTGAACAGAAAGCCTGCCGCGAGCGCCAACGGTCGGTACAATGCCCTTAGGGCGGTTCTGGTCGCCCGGTGGACGAGATCGTGGATTTGATCCTGGAGGCCGCCGTGAAACCGGCTGATACTCGATTTTGGCGGTTGTGGCAGCTCGAAACCTCTTTCGCCTGCAACCTGGCCTGCGTGATGTGTCCCTGGAAGGGCATCCGCCAGCAGTCCAAGACTGATGGCCTGATGGACGAATCGGTTTGGGAGGCATTGCGACCCCATCTGCAGAACGTGGTGGAAATCGATTTTTCGGGCGGGGGCGAACCGTTGCTCCATCCGAGCCTGGCCGATTGGATCGCGGAAGCCAAGCAGGCGGGATGTAAGGCAGGATTTCTGACGAATGGGACGTTGATGGACGAGACAGCCGCCTCGCGCATGATCCAGACGGGCTTGGACTGGATCGCGGTGTCCGCGGATGGTTCCCGTGCGGAGACCTTTGAACGAGTTCGGAAAGGCGCGGATTTCGAGACGTTCTGTGCCAACGTCCGTCGGCTGACCGGGATGCGGATGGGCAAGATCCCACGCGTCATGGTCAACTTTGTGATGATGCCCACGAATATTGACGAACTGCAGGACTTCGTGCGGTTGGCTGCCGATCTGCAAGTGGATCAGGTGAACTTCAAACAGTGTGACGTGGTTCGCAGCGGAGAAGAGCGGAAGCTTGGGCTCTTCGCGTCGAAGGCCGACCGAGAGACGCGCCGCCATGAGAAGGCGCTGGCCAAAGCACGAAAACTGGCCCGTAAGTTAGGCATCGAAACGACCGCGTTCGCCTTCGTCCCCGACGAGTTGCCAGTTTGTGACCAGGATCCCCGGAACTCACTCTTTGTTCGCCATGGCGGTCAGGTTGCGCCCTGTATTAATCTGGCGGTCGGCGGCCCCTCGTGCTTCTTGGGTGAAAACGTGGTCATGCCCGCCGTGCACTATGGCCGTTTGCCGGGAAAGGACCTCAGCGAACTCTGGCGGACGGAAACCTGCCAATCCTATCGGAAGCGATTTGAAGAGAGAGTGAAGGCATATGACGGCGAGTTGGCTCAGGCCAATTTCGAACCTTCGCTGATCAAGCTTGAGGAAGCATTTGCGGAAGCTCGCAAAGCCATGCCCCAAGCGCCGGAAGGGTGCCGCACCTGCCACTACCTCTACGATATCTGAGCGGCATCTCACGCAACTCTGCTGTAAGGCAGGGCTCGCGGCGCGGTCGATTTGGCTCTATGCTTCGCTCGGCTGGCTCAGTACTTCAGCTTCATCTTGGAGATTTCCTCTTTGGTTGCGCCGGGGACATCGCCTCTCCTATTCCATCGTTTTAGCATCCAGGCGTCCTCGCCCAGCCAAGCTTTGAAGATTCTCAAGTTCTTCTCCCGTTCCTGGTCATCGTCACCGAGGTCATCGTACATATTCCCCGGCTTGCCGTCTTTGGTGGACTTTCCATCATCCAGTCGGCGCATGATGGCGCCCGTATCCGGCCAGCCGATGAAGAAGATCAGGGCCGCGTAGCTGTCCATGCGTGGGCCAATATCATTGGCGACGTACTTCGCTTTGTCTTCCTTGAAGTCCCCGTAGTAAGGTGCATCAGCCCCGTGGCAGGAAGCACATCGTTCTTCGAAGAGGGGGCGGATATGCTTGCGATAAGTCACCTCCTCGGCTGCCGTCGCGAAAGTAGTCGCAGTCATTAGGAACGCGGCAACGGCCATGGAAACTCGCTTCATGGTGTTCTCCTTCTGTCTGTGAAGCTATGTCATGGAAATAGAGAGCATTTTACTCGTACTAACGTGATACGGCAGGCGTGAATTGAATCTAGTTTATTCTGCGAGTCCTAGCTGGGGAGGCTGTTCCTCGGCAGCCGCATCCGAAGCGACGCCACCCGTGTCGTCGCGGAGGCCTTTGGGCTCGAAGAAGCGATATATCGCTGGCAACAAAAGCAACGTTAGCAGGGTGGAGGTCACTAATCCACCAATCACAACCGTGGCCAGCGGGCGTTGCACCTCAGCACCGGCGCTCATGGAAATCGCTCGGGGAAGCAGGCCGAGGATGCCGACCAGTGCGGTCATGAGCACGGGGCGCATTCGCGTAATCGCTCCCTGGAAGACGGCTTCCTGCAAGGGCGTTTTTGACTGTCGCAACTGTACGATGTAGTTGATCAGCACCACGCCATTCAGCACGGCAACGCCGAACAGTGCGATGAAGCCCACGCCGGCGGAGATGCTGAATGGCAGACCGGCAACCGCCAGTGCAAAGATACCACCCGTCGCAGCGATTGGCACATTCAGGAAGATCAATACCGCCAGGCGCGCCGAGTTGAAGGTCATGAACAAAAGCGCGAAGATCAATAGCAGCGCCAATGGCACGGCGATCATCAGGCGCTTGCTGGCCTCCTGCAAGTTCTTGAACTGTCCTCCCCATGTCACGACGTATCCTGATGGCAGTTTCACTTGCTCTTCAACGGCCGCCTGAGCTTGGGCAACAAAGCCGGCCAAGTCGCGTCCGCGCACATTGCATTGAATCAGTGTCCGTCGCCGTACCGCATCGCGGCTGATCTGGGCCGGACCATCCTCGACGATCAGTTCTGCGAGCTGTTCCAGAGGAATCTGTCGCCCGCGAGGATCGGCAACCATGATCTGTTCAATCTGTTCTTTATTTTGCCGCGAGTCCGGTGCGAGTCGAACCTGCAGCGGGAAACGTCGTTGCCCTTCGAATACGTTGTCCACCACCGTACCACCGATGGCTTCGACGACATCCAGCACCTCGCGAGCATTGATTCCGTACCGAGCCAACTCTTCACGCTTGATCCGGACCTTCATGTAAGGAAGGCCGGCAATCTGTTCAGAGCCAACATCTGCCGCGCCCGGGATCGATTCTAAGACACGAGCGATCTCATCGGCCTTGACGCCCAGGATTTCCAAGTCATCGCCGTAAAGACTGATGCCCACGTCGGCCCGCACCCCGGCAATCAGTTCCTGAACACGCAGCTCGATGGGTTGCGAGAAGCTGTAGGCATTGCCGGACGTCTCCGCCTCCAGCGCGGCCCCCATCGCCTTGACCAAATCGTCTTTGGTCTGAAACCCCTCCCATTCGTCAACTGGTTTCAGATTGATGATGATATCGGTCAGATTGACCGTCATTGGATCTGTGGCGATCTCCGGGCGCCCGGTCTTCGAGATGACCGATTCAACAGGCTGGAGTTTCAGCAACGCTTTCTCGATCTGCCCGGTCATCGTTACGGAGGACTCAAGCGACACGCTCGGCAAGCGGATTGCCTGGATTGCCAGTGCACCTTCGTCCAATTTTGGTATGAAGACCGCTCCCAGGTTTCCGGCGATCATCAGGCTGCTGCCGAAGACCACTAGCGCTGACACGACGACAATAAGAGGGTTTGCCATAACAAGCCGCAACGTAGGAAGGTACAGCCATTTGGCCCACCGGATTAGGAATGTATCTTTCTCACGGACGCCGCGTCGCAGGAACATCGAGGTTAGGGCCGGCATCAACGTCAACGCCAAGATCAGCGCAGTGCCCAGAGAAAAAATGACCGCCCATGCCATGGGTCGAAACATCTTGCCTTCGATCCCTCGCAGCGTAAGGATCGGCAGATACACCAGCATGATAATACCGATTCCGAACACCACAGGCCGGGCGACTTCCTGGCAAGAGGATCGAAACACATCCAGAGGAGCCGCCACACGTCGCCCGCGTTCTTTGGCGAATTCCGAGAGACGCCGCACAACGTTTTCCACCATCACGACCGAGCCGTCGACGATCATGCCGAAGTCGATAGCCCCCAGGCTCATCAGGTTGCCCGACAGTCCAGCCAACAACATTCCGACGAATGCGCCCAGAAGTGCCAACGGAATTGCCAGAGCAACAATCAGGCCTGCTCGCAGGTTTCCTAGCAGAAGTAGAAGTACCACGATCACCAGGAATCCGCCCTCGGCCAGATTGATGGCCACAGTCCGGATCGTGCGGCGCACGAGATCCGTGCGATCGTAAAATGTATCGATCACGACGCCTTCGGGAAGCGTCTTCTGAATCTTCTCGATTTGCTCTGACACGCGATCTACCACGACGCGAGCATTTTCTCCCATCAACAGCATGACCACGCCAATCACCACCTCACCACGCCCGTCGCGTGTGACGGCACCTTGGCGAATCATAGGTGCAAAGCGGATATCTCCGATGTCGCGCACGAAAATCGGCGTACCTTCTTCGCTGGTGCGAAGAATGATGTTCTCGATGTCGCTGACACTCGATATCAATCCTTCGCCGCGAACGACGCGCTGCTCGTCGAAATGTACAAGGTAGCCGCCACCGGCGTTGGCGTTGTTCTCTCGCAGGGCGTCCAGCACGCGGTTGAGCGGTATATTGAAGTTCTGCAGCTGCTGGGGATCAACTTGGACCTCGTACGTCTTTAGCTCTCCGCCGAACGTGTTGACTTCGATCACGCCCGGCACGCCACGCAGTTGATAAGCAATCTGCCAATCCAGAATCTCGCGCAACTGCATCGGCGTGTAGTCGTATCCCGGCTCGGCCCGCACCTCGAACTGATAGATCTCTCCCAACCCAGTACTGATCGGGCCAACCTCCGGCGAGCCCATTTCTTCGGGAATATTGCCCCGGGCTTCGTTCAGACGCTCGGCGATCAACTGCCGTGCCCAGTAGATGTCGGTTCCTTCCACGAATACTACCGTCACCGCCGACAATCCGAATTGGGACACTGAACGAATCTCCTCGACACGAGGGATTCCGTTCATGGCAGCCTCGACGGGGAAGGTGATGAACCGTTCGATCTCCTCGGCTCCCAGCGCCGGCGCCTTGGTCAGGATCTGAACTTGGATGTTTGTGACATCGGGAACGGCGTCGATGGGCAATTGGAGCATCGACCAAGAACCAACGCCGATCAAGAGCAGCACAACCATGAGGACAACAAAGCGGTTGTCCAAGGAGAAATCGATGAGAGATCGAATCATGTTTCCAGCAGCGCCTCATGCACAGGGAAAGGATACGGGGCTCTTTCGCCAGAAAGGCTCGGAGGGTGGTACGCTGAAATGAATCCCATCCCTCTTTCCCTACTCCTCGACCATTAGTTCACTTAACATTTCCGATTTCAGGGCGAACCCGCCACGTACCACGACGGGTTCGTTTGTTTCGAGGCCATCCAAGATCTCGACGTTTTCGGAAGTGGATCGACCAGTCCGCACGTCGCGGCGTTCGAACTGCTGCCGCCCGCGGCGAACGAAAACGAAACTCGCACCGTCGTGACGTTGAATGGCCGAGGCGGGGACGAAGGCAACGTTGGTGTCGTAGCCGCTGCTCAAATTGATCTCTGCAAACATGCCGGGTTTGAGAAGACGATCGGTGTTCTCGACCACTGCCAGCAGGCGCGCCGCCCGCGTTTGATCGTCCACGACATTGCCTAAGGAAAAAACATTGGCTGAAAACACTTGGTCGGGATAGCCTGTCGTGCGAAACTCTACCGGCCTATCCTGCAGACCATGAACGGCTCCCAGATCCTTCTCGAATATGTCCGCCCGAAGCCACACGGTCGACAAGTCGGCAATTTCAACAAGTTCGCACTCCGCATCGACGTGTTTGGACAGAACTGCATCGCGGTCGATCACGGTTCCATCAAACGGTGCTCGGACTGGATAGTACGCAACTCGTTCCGCTTCGGCGATTGGGTCCATTGTCCTTATGTCCTCGGCCGAGAAGCCCAGTATGAACAGCTGTGAACGGCTGACAGCGAGAGCCGTCTCGGCCTCTTTCAGTTTCTGCTGAGAAACTAGGAGCTGACGGTCGGAATCGAACCGAATCTGCTCCAATAGCGCTTGATACGTAGCGGTTGATGACTCGTAGTGAGCTCTTGCGTGGATGACTTCCTTTACGGGCACGACACTCTGATCGCCCAATTCTTTCACACGCTGATAGTCCGCTGTTCCATGCTTCATATCAGAGAGTGCCGACACGAGCTGCTGGCGATAGCTACCGATGGGACGATTGCGGAACTGCTTGTCGATCTCTTCAACACCGGCGCCTTTCTGAAGGGCGGCGAGAAGATCGTGCGTGTTGGAGTGGATCGCGTCGTACCAATCATAGGTCTGCTGTGCAGATTTGACGGCAAGTTGGTTCTGGGTCATCTGCAACTTGGCCTCACCGGCTTCGCGACTGTCGATGTACGCGAGCACTGCACCCGCCTTGACGTCTTCGCCCATTTCGACACAGATCTCTCGAACAACGCCTGCAACGAGGGCGCTGACATGTGCGACTTTGCTCTCATTGAGCTCAAGACGACCCGTAACGCGCACTTCACGTGGCCACTCGCCCAGCCCTACCGGTTCAGTTCTAATGCCAAGAGTCTCGACCTTCTTGGCGTCAATCTGGACAATCGTTGTCTCTGCATTCACGAGAGTCTTGCGTGCACCAGGGGACGCGGCGTCCTTTGGGGGGGGCTCCACTTTGCCGCGCGTGTCCTCCGAAGCAGCAGGCAACTGGCCAGCGTTGAAAAACGAGGGAGCGATAACTGCTGTAGCCATCGAAAGGAGCACTGCCGCAAAGGTGGCGTGCCCAGCTCTTGAGCTGAAGAAGCTGCGGATTCTATTTCCGGTGCTCATCGCAAAGTCTCTATTGTTGTGTCGGCTCGACTCACGAACATGACTTCTGCATATCGCGCCGACTGAGCTTCCATGACGGAATTGACATCAATGTGACCTGGGTACTTGCGTCTGCTTCACACCCAACGAAGCGAGTACGCGAGAGGGCGTGGAGTCGGCGTGAGACAGAAGAGACGAATACGCGACTAGCTGTCGCGTATTCGCAGAGCATTATTCACGCAAGATTTGAATTTCGTGGATGTCGGGTGCAGCCACGACATCAGACTTCAACGCATCAAGAGCGAGCGGAAGGTCGGTTTCGCACGGTGCCGTCGAAGGAAGATGCAGCGCCAACAAAGCGTCACGGGCAATCGACGTCGCGTCGATTCGCGGCGTCGTGGGCTGCATCATTCGGCGTGCGGAACACCAGCAAGTCGGTTTTCTGCTTGTCCCAGACGCAGCTTCGTTACTCGCCGTCAGGCTCGCGTCAGAGCTGCCGTCGCCGGCCAAGAGGCACGGGCAGGGCAGCAGCATGGCAAGTGCCATCTGCAGAATCAGCAAATATGCAATGCCGAGTCTCACGGTAGCTTTATCCATGATCACGAATCGTACTAAGGAATACTAATCACGCCTATCGTATCCAATATATCGTCTACGGAGTCAAGACGAAATAAGAGAATTGGGAAGGTGGTTGTTTTTCTGGGAGTGCTACAAACTGCAGGCCATCGAAGCAGAATCAGACTTGTAGGCTTCGCGTCGCGCGCAATCACAGATGTCATTTGAGAGAAAGGTCCTAGCGCTTTGCCAAAGCTAACGAGTAGGGTTGCCTGAACCAGCCGGAACGCGCTAGCGTCCGGTTCGCGCAACCGTGGGCTATCGCCCAGCGGCTAATCCTAAGATTGAGCTCTGGCGAAGGACTAGGCGGCCAAGCGTTCCTTCCCCAGTCGGGCGAACAGTTCGTACAGGATCGGTAGGACGATCTGCTCGAAGAAGATGGCTACGACAAAGCCGCCGATGTAGACAACTGCCAAAGGACGGTGAAGTTCCGATCCGGTGGTGGTGCCCAGTGCCAAGGGCAACACGCCCAGGATCAAGATCAGCTCGGTCATCAAGATCGGGCGGAACCGGTATGCCGCACCTTGGATCACGGCCTCGTGCAGTTCTACCCCGTTCTTGCGTAAGTCGTTGATCTTGCCGACCAGCACCACTCCGTTCTGCAGGGCGATGCCGAATAAGGCAATGAAGCCAATCACCGACGAGACGTTCAAAGTCTGCTCCGTCAGGAACAAGGCGATGATGCCTCCTGCAAGCGTCATGGGGATGTTCAACAGCAGGAGCAACGACTGGCGAATCGAATGTAGCGAAGCAAAAAGCACGACCAGTACACTCAGGCCAACGATCAGCATCATCCACTTCAGTTGCTGCATCGTTCGCTGTTGGCTTTCAAACTCGCCGCCGAATTTGAACGAATAACCGTCGCCCTGAGAAAACAGCCCGCTCGCTCTGATCTTGGCCGTCGCCTCTTCGACGAATCCGCCAACGTCGCGCCCCACGACGTTCAACAGGATGGTCTTTCGCCGGCTTCGGTTCTCCCGGAAAATCGTCTGAGGTCCGGTTGCCGTTGGATCAATGTCTGCGATCTGGTCTAGGGGCACACGATGCCCAAAGGGCGTGTCGACCAGGAGGTTCTTCACCGCATCGACGTCCTGGCGATACTTTTCAGGCAGACGCAGCAGCACGGCGGTCATTCGGTCCACTTCGGTTACGTCGGTCACCTCGACTCCGCCCAACGCCGTTTCGATCACGTCGGCCACCTCGTCCACTTTGATCCCGTGACGGGCCAACTCCTCCCGCTTCAGCGTGATCACACGCAAAGGGATTCCGCTGGTCTGTTCGACCTGTAGGTCTTCGATTCCCTCGATATCGCGTAAGATCTCGGCGATGCCTTGAGCCTTTTCGACCAGCTTGTCCAGGTCCGATCCGTAGACCTTCAGCGAGATTTGACCCTCGGTACCAGTGAGCATCTCGGCCAGCTTGTTGCCGATGGGCTGTTCGAACATGTGGGGGCTCTTCCCCGGCATCTGGTCGAGTCTCTCCCTCATGGCATCCGTCAATTCATGGTAGCCTCGGTCTCCCTCCTGCCGCGGCCGTAACTTCATCACATAATGGCTGTGATTCACGGGATGGACATGTTCCGATTCTTCGGCCATCCCGGTTGTGCGGCAGACATGTTCGACTTCGGGGAATTCCATGAAGATGCGCTCGAACGTTTTGCCGACGCGAACTGACTCGTGAATCGACGTCTCGGGCAGCATGACAGTCGACGCAATGATCGCGCCCTCGTCCATGAAGGGCACGAATTCGTTGCCCAGGTCCTGGTAGCACCAGCCCGCAACGAACACGACAGCCAGGGTGGCCAGCAATACCAGAACTTTCAGCCTAAATGAAGCTTTTAGGACGCCCACGTAAAGGCGTGTGGCAAACTCGATAATCCGGTTCTTCTTCCGCACACGTTTTGTCGGCCGGATGCATAAGGACATCAGCACTGGCTTCAGCGTGATGTTCATGATCAACGAGCCAAGCAGAGCGGCCACCAGCGCATAAACGGTGGGCCGGAACATCCTGCCGCCGATTCCTTCCAGGGTCAGCAGCGGTAGGAAGACTAGGATGATGATCAAGTTTGCCGAAAACAGATAAGGGCCGACTTCTTTTGCCCCCCGGGCCGTCAGGTCCAGCGGAGATGCGTCCTGCTCGCCGCCTTGGAGGTGCTTGTAGACGTTCTCGACCATGATCACCGACCCGCTGGCCATCTTGCCGACACCGATCGCCAGACCGCCCAACGCCATGATGGTCAGCGGCACACCGCCAACGTACATCAGTACCAGCGAAAACAAGACGGATATGGGAATCGTCAGTGCGGCGATCAACGAAGCCCGCACGTTGCCCAGGAACAAAAGAATGACCACCAGCACCAGCACGCCACCTTCGAGCATCGAGAACTCGACGTGTTCCAGCGAACTGTTGATCAGTTCGGATTGGTCATAGTAGGGTTCGATTCTTACCCCATCCGGCAGGTCGTCCTCTACGTCGTCGAGGAAGTCCGTCACTCCGTTTATGGTTTTCAGGGTGTCGCCGCCGCACTGCTTCTGGACGACT
Organism: uncultured Pirellulaceae bacterium; assembly: GCA_964617665.1. GTDB lineage: Bacteria > Planctomycetota > Planctomycetia > Pirellulales > Pirellulaceae > JADHUC01. Next base: position 295 of record CAZUAH010000229.1, on the reverse strand, counting down.
ACGGACACGGCGTCCTGGCCGTCGAATCCAGCGTTTCCTGCCGAGAACATCCTTCCGATCTTCACATCGGCCACATCCCTCACGAAGACCGGGATGCCTTTGCGCGACGTGATCACGGTGGTCTTGATGTGGTCGATCGATTCGATACGTCCCAAGCCCTTTATCATGAACTCCTGATTGGGCTTTCGAATGATTCCGCCCGCGAAATTGCGGTTGCTCTGTTCGATTGCCTCTTTGACCTCGGCAATCGTGATTCCGTAGTGGTGCAGCATCTCGGGTTTGAGGAAGACCTGAT
>CAZUAH010000228.1:0-21319 GCA_964617665.1 uncultured Pirellulaceae bacterium | reverse complement strand
TCTGGCAAATCCGCAACTTCGTCCATTTCTTCTGGGTCTCGGGCGGCCTGTTCGCCGAGATGAACGTCCACCAGATCGACGAGATTTGCTGGATCAAGGGCGAGTGGCCCGTTACGGCGCACGGCATCGGCGGCCGCGCCGCAAACAGAGATAATTACGGCCAGGGTCTCGACTCGTTCTCCATCGAGTGGACCTTTGCCGACGGAACCAAGGCCTATGACGTGGTGCGATGGCTGGGCGGACACTGCCATCGCGAATTCGCCACATACGTCCACGGCACCAAGTGTGCGGCCATGTTCAACAGCGGACTACGCCGAGGCGAAGCGACGCACATCTACAAGGACCAGCGAATCGCGGAGGATAATGTCGCGCTGGAGGCACCTGCCGAGAAGATCAATCCGTGGGATGCGGAGTGGGACGTGCTGTTAGACAGCATCCGCAACGATAAGCCGCAAAACGAAACCAAGCGAGCGGCGTACTCGAACATCGCGGACCTGATGGGCCGGGCGGCTGTCCATTCCGGCAAGATGATCACCTGGGACGAAGCCATGGCCTCCAACTTCCAGTTCGTCGCGGATATCGACTCCATGGACTACGACACGCTACCGCCGGTCCAGGCCGACGCAGACGGACGCTACCCCGTGCCCGTCCCCGGCGTGTGGTCGGAACTCTGAGCGTCGCGTGACGCCGCACAGTTCTGGAAGTACCACGGCAAAGGGCTCTGACGCCATCGACCGTAGCTCCGGTGCATTGAAGGCGACCGACTCTCGTCAGCCGTCGTGATCGCCGGCGGCAAGTTCTTCTTGGCTCAATCCGGTAGTTTCCACAACCGGATGTTGCCGTCAGTGGCTCCCGTGATCAGACCGCGGGGATCGGGCAGGAATGCCACGTGCAGGATGGTTTCCTCAGAAAATGCAGCTTCAGCACGAAGTGTGTCTAGTTGCTGCATGGTGGATAGATCCCACACGAAGACTTGTTCGCGTTTCCCACCCGAAACGAAACGGCGTCCGTCCGGCGAAAACGCTACGCAGCGGACCGACGGGACCTCAAAGGTGTGTACTGTCTGGGGATTATTCAAATCCGTGATTAGTATCCGATCGAAAGTTGCGGAAGCGACCAGGCTCCCATCTGGCGACAGGTCAATATCCGTCACAGCGTCCTTGTGCACGGTCAGTTCAAGCAGCTTGACTCCGGCAGCAAGATCCCATAGGCGAACGGTGCCGTGAGAATCGCCTGTGACGAGCAGGCGGCCGTCATTGGATACATCCATCACGCTTGGAAAATCGCCATCGCCAAGTTGCGCAACTGGCTGGTTGAACAGGATGTTCCAGACCAGGACGTTCGGTGGACGGGAACGGACGGCCCAGATAAGATTCTGCCCGTCCGGCGCGATGGCCAGCGCGCTAGGAGAACGAGCGGATGTCGGTATGCTACTGGCCACCTTGCCGGACGAGGTGGACCAGAGGCGGAGCTCGGCGTTGTCGAAGTTGCTGGCGACCAGCCGATCGTCCGGTGTAAAGGCTACGCCGTTCAAGTTGGCGGTTTCCGTCTTGATGCTCCGGACCGCTCGTCCTGTAAGCAAACTCCACACACGCACCGTGCGGTCTTCGGCAGCCGAGGCCAGCAAAGTGCCGGTGCGGGAGACGGCCAGCGCTGTGACATTCTTCGTATGCCCCTCGAAAGTCCTCAACTGGCCACTCGGACCATCAAGCCATGGCAGGCGGAACACGAATGGTGGCAACTCGTCGCCGGTGGACAATGCGCTCGCCAGGATCGCCAACCGCTCGTCGACGCGCTGCCCCGTCGCATCCTCCAGCCGCGGACGCACCTCCCGGTACCAGCGTTGGGAGCGTGACCAGGCACCGCGCTGGTCGTCGCCATCCGCCTGCTCGCCCCATTCGTACCATGCGTCGGCCAAAGCGACGAGTTCGTCGTCGCTCGTCGCATCTGCGTTCTCCTGCCCAGCGATACCAACTAGATCAGGATCGCGCCCCTTGAACAAGTGCGGCAATCCCTCGTCCCAAGTGCCTTTGCGAAAGCAGAGGTACTTGCCGAGTGTCAAATTGGCGTCAGGATCATCAGGAGTATCGGCAAGTTTCCGGCGTGCCTCTTCAGCAACTTGCTGCTGCGTCTTGCGAGCGGCCAGCTTTGCCTCGTGTTTATGGATTTCCTTTTGCAGCTCGGCGTCACGTAGTCGGCGCGCGAAGTTCAATCCCATATCAAACATCTCTTCTGCAACACTGAAACGCTCGGCACAGGACGCTTGATCGCCACAGTCAACGGCAAGGCGCGCCAATGACTGCCGCTGGGGGTCGGTCTCGGCCGACGTGACCAGTCGCTTGACCACATCGGCCTTGCGCGAAACCGTATCTGCATCAAATCGACGTTCCATCTCCTGCAACGCGACCTTCGGGAGTTGGCTATCGCCGGCATCGGCAGCCAGACAAACGGCTTCGTCCAATAAAACGAAACGCAACGCGTGATCCGCTTCCTCGCGAGCGTAATCGAGCAGTTTCTCGGCCAATGCCTGTTTGGCAACCGGCGTCGTCGCTTGCTGGAATTCGTCGCCCTGCGCATCCATCAACTGTTTCTTCGCAGTTTCCTTGGCCTCGGCGTCGGGTTCAGGAGACTTGGGCAGCGGTTTCGGGGCCGTCCCAATGCCAGCGACGGGTATAGCGGTTGGCACAGACGCCGCTTCGACGGCTACCTTCTCTGCCACTGTCGTGACCGTGCTTGGCGGCGAAGCCTCGATTTCGGTTCGATCAGCAACGGCAGTCTCTACGCTGTGCACCTCGGCAGTCTCGGTGGCATCGGCTGGCTCGGATACAGAGGGAGAGTCATCCGCGGCGGCATCGGTCTCTGTGGCAACTCTTTCACGAGGTGCAACGCCGTCGTCCTTTGCGTCTCTCTGTGTTTCATCTGCAGGCGGAGCCTTCGCAGCCTCGTCGAGTCCCGGCTCTTCAACACCCGTAGGGGGCTTCGCGACGGGCACAACCGGCCTTTTGGTGCCGTCAAGCGGAGACTCCGGTTCCGCAGCTGACGTCTCTACCGCCAGCGTACCAGATGTGCCCACTTCAGCATTCCGCCGCGCCGCGTGCCCCCAGAATGCGAGAATCAGCAGTAACGTCAGGACAGTGACCGCAGTCACTCCGGCAATCACGCCAGGGTACAACCAGCGCGGTTCGCTGTGCTCCGCGGTAGACAGTTGATTCCGTAACGCAACGTCGTAGCAGTCCTTCTGAGAAGGGGCCAGTAGGCACGTCTTCGCTGTGGCGATCTGCTCCAACAACGTTTGAGCGTGGTCGCCGCGGCTGCCGCCGCAGAATGTCTCGATAAAAAGACGCTGCCGTTTGGCCGCGTTTTCGATCACCGCAGGGCTCGTCTCAAACGCCTCAAGCCCCAGCAGGCGGTAATGATCGGGCGGCTGATGTTCGGATCCAATCCCAAGCCATTCATGATACGCGTTGAACTCAGCCGACATCTACACCCTCCCAAATTCGCGTCTTTGCCTCCCTGTCCCCCTCTTGATTATGAGGATTTGGGAGGGTCCGGTCCACCGTTTCCGGAGACGGCATCAAAAAGGGGGGCGAAGGTGGGGTTACGGGAACGCCTTCAATGGCCTGCACGCTGCTGCAACGTCATCGCGCCAGGATCGTTGAAGAAAATCTCCGTGCGGACTGCTTTCCCCTCGAAACCGAATTGGATGCCACCGGTTGGCAACGTACGGAAAAACCCGCCTTGCCCCCCAAATACTCCCTCGGCTTCGAGACCGTACACGTCGCGGTAATAGAATCTGCCGACGATGCCATCGATTGTCACGATGGATCCTGGTGAGTGGCCCGAAGAAGATCCACGGTGGGTGTGACGCGCTGCCCAACCCGGCGGCGCCCAACTGCCTCGGACTCGTGCTGCATCTTCGGCAGAAACAACGTCGCCTTCGTCCACCCCCAGTTCCGCGAGTGCCATGGGAAGTGTGGGGGTGGTTGCCTTTTCGTCTGCGACGACATGAGGAACGAGGGGAAGAGCCGCGAGCAAAGAGGGTAAATATGCTAATAGACGCACAACGAGGTAACCTCCAACACGTGATGAGCAGTCCGTGCCGATGTCGAACGCAAAGACGACTCACGAAGTTGGTGAGTCACGGATCACTCACTGAAGAGCCTGATATCGTGAGCGGTCGGTGAAACGAGGCCCGCGGGTGGCTGAGGACGCCGACCCGCGGACGGAACGACGTGGAGTTCTACCTATGGTAGAACTGCGAGAAGTCAAGATTGAAACCACCGTGTGCTTTGAAATCAATCGTCGTGTTGACCGCCTTGCCCCCGAGATCGAACTTCAGGCTGCCGCCCGGCCAACCGCCGATGTGGCCGTCGAGCCCCCCAAACACACCCTCGGCTTGGAATCCTTCGCCGTTATCAAAGGCGAAGTTGCCTAGTACACCTTCCAGAAGTGTGGTCGTTCCGATCGCGTTTCCGTTGCTGATCGAAAAGTCCAGCGACTGCTTGAGGCCGCCACGGAAATGGTAGTTGCCGCCTTCACCGCGAACCTGGGCCGCCTCGTTAGCCGATACAACGCTTGTCTCAGAAATGCCCAACTGTTGAAGTGCCGCTGGCAATCGTGTCGTTGCGGCCCGCTCGTCCGCGTTCGCAGCCGCCGAGAAGGCGGACGCCATTAAGAAACCTGCTAGTGGTACGAATCGCATTCGTGAACCTCCATTCGTCCTGAAACGATGAAAAGAAAGGAAATGACAACCGTCGGTTACCCAAACCTCTGGCAATCGAGCGGCCATCCCAACGCAAGATCGCTCGGAATGCGCGCAAAACGTCCTCGGGAAGGCACGTGGACTCAAAGATCTTGGAGCAACCAAGATCAGTGACCAGAACGATTGGTCTCGGAGAAACCGCTCGATCTGAACGCAAGATAAGCGAACTTTGATGGATTATAGCGCCGAGAAGACATGGGGCAACCTTTTCGCAGGTTTTTTTGTTTTATTCTTCGCGCGTACGATTTGCCGGTTCGGAAGCTCACTTTCGCGAGGCATGAAATGCAACTGTTGGGGCCCTCCTGGATGAGGCGAGAGCCCAACGCCTCGCTGGCCGTTTGACCGGCGCCTACCTTCTCACTCGTACCGGCGTCAGCGTGAAGGCGTATTGGTAGGGCTTGTTTCCCGGAAGCGTGTATTCCTCATGCGTGCGGGCTCCCCAACTGTTGTCGCCGCCGACGCCGTGGAGCCGCAGGTCTATGAACACGGTGTTGAAATCGCGCCGAGGTAGGTCATATGGATGCGTCGCGCTTTCCACGTCGGCGGTCGTGTACGGCCAGGCACTCATGCTCAACGGTACGTTACCCTCGATTCGCAGCCCAACGCCTTTTTCGTTGGTCAACGTCAACCAGCGCACGTCCGTCCGGTTGCCGGTGTCTTGAGGGCGGGCGTAAGGAAACACCCAATCGTCCACAGTGCTTTCGTAGATCGCAATTTCGCCGCCCGTCTTCCGGTCCCAGTACGTCTCTTGCGGTCCGCGGCCGTACCACCGAACTTGCTTGTGTTCTTTCGGTACAGCCATCTTCATGCCGAACCGGGGCAGTAGTGGCACTCGTCCCTTGCCCGGTTCGTACGTAGCCGCGACGCCAACTCCACCGTCCGACGAAATCCTGTACATCACCACGTATTTCGCATCAGCCACGGGCAGCCGATACTCGGAGGTCACTTGGACCGCGCCGTCAATTCGCTTTGCCTTTGTCCTGACAAGTTTGCGGTTCGCCGCAGCGTTGCGCCATGGCCCCAAGCGGTTCGCGTATCCGTTTCGCATCTGGTTGTCGTTAGACGCTTTCCAGAAGTTGGGTACTAGCGGCTCAGTCAATAGCTCAACACCATCTACGTGATACGATTCCAGGTCACCGCTCCCGCGCCCAAAGGTAGCGGAGAAGCCATCGCCTTCGACTGTGAATGAGTTGTCCATCGTTTCCAGGCGAGGGGCTGCGTCGTCCACTGCAGCCGTAGCCGGCGTGTCGATTCGCGGCATCGCGAACTGGTCCCAAGCCACTCGATGTCCCTTCGGTGCCCACGGCCTGTCTTCGGCCAAAGCAAAGGACACCGTCAGCAGATACTCGCCAGATTCAAACGGTTGCCGAATCGGAACCACAACGCCCTTGCCTGTCTGTGGTGCGACATCAAGCCGCCCCAGCGTGCCTGACTGGACTTTCTTTCCGTCTCGGCGCACGACCCAGGTGGCCTCGAATTCGTTTAGATTCGTGAAGTAGTACTTGTTCTCTAGACGCACAGCGCCAGCCGCTAGCTCCTTGGCCTGCACCTTGACGTGTTGATAGACCTTTTTCACTTCCCACAAGTGCGGATTCGGACGTCGGTCCGGTTGAATCAATCCGTTGATACAAAAATTGCCATCGTTGGGGCGGTCGCCAAAATCGCCGCCGTATGCAAAGAATGTCTTGCCGCGACCAAGCGAACTCGCTTCTTCGCTGAAGCGTCGCAGATCCATGTCCAGCACAATGCCATCGCCGGTCCGCGAATTGGGATCGGCCACCTCCGCCGCTGACAGAGGTCGTTTATAGATTCGTGCCTCGCGGATTGGCAACGTGCTGACGCGGTCCGCTATCTCGGAATTGCGACCGATGTTCACTGCAAACGTGCTGGTGTCGATCGCGCCGCTCAGTGCCTTTCGCCCGACCTCTTTGCCGTTGACGTACAGTAGCATTTGTTCGCCGTCGTAGACGGCTGTGATTCGGTTCCAGCCGTCGGTCAGACGTGCTTGCTGGTATGGAACCATGAGACCTTTCCATGCACGCTGATGAAGTGTGAAGTTCAACCCGCCACTGTCCATCCGCAGCAGGTACTGATGATCGCCTTTGGAGATCAGCGGACACATATGATCGACCTTGTTACCCAGTACCGTCGCCTCAAGTGTCAATGGGCCGCTGAGGTCAAGGCATGCGTTGTTCTCGACGACGACCGCGCCAGTGACACCCTGCTTTGGATCCGGCTTCCCCAGAACCACTCCCGTCAATTCTTCGTCTTGGCGGTCTGTAACCTCATGAGTCTTTGGGACTTCCTTCGTCAGTCCCTGATCGACCCAATCCCAAACGAATGCACCCTGCAGGTGATCGTGCGTCTCGATGGCCGTCCAGTAGTCCTGGAGGTTGCCGACGCTGTTGCCCATGGCATGCGCATATTCGCACAGGATCATCGGACGGTCGGGATTGCCCGTGGCGTAGTCGACGATCTGCTTGATTCGAGCGTACATCGGACAGCGAATGTCCGTATTACGATCGCCTTCGGCGCGTTCGTAGTGCACGGGCCGCGAGGGATCTCGGTCGTTGATCCAGTCGTATCCGGCATGGAAATTGACGCCGTTACCGGCTTCGTTACCCATCGACCAGATGATCACGGACGGGTGGTTCTTGTCTCGTTCCACCATGCGTTCAATTCGATCCAAATGGGCCTTCTTCCACGCCGGATCTTTGGCCAGTGACTCGCCTCCGTAGCCCATGCCGTGCGATTCGATATTCGCCTCGTCGATCACGTATAGGCCATATCGGTCGCAGAGGTCGTACCATCGCGGATCGTTAGGGTAATGGCTTGTACGTACCGCGTTGACATTGAATTGTTTCATCAGCTCAATATCACGGATCATCGATTCGACGCTGACCGTGTGCCCAGTGATTGGGTCGTGCTCGTGGCGGTTCACTCCCTTGAGGTAGATCCTCTGACCATTGACCAAGAGAAAACCATCGCGGATTTCGACCTCTCGGAACCCCACGTTGCACGTGGCGACTTCGATGATCTTGCCGGATGAATCCGTCAATGTGAGGAACAGTCGATACAGGTTTGGTTGTTCGGCGGACCACTTGTCCGGGGACGAAACCGATTTCGACAGGTTCAATTCGGTCGTTCCATCCGGCTTCACTTCGCCCGATTCCGAGACCTCGTTGAAGATAGTTTGCCCAACACGATCGAGCAACTCAGTCGTGACCGTGAACGACTGGGCCGTGTCTGCGTAGTTTTTCACCTCCACATCAACGCTCAAAGTCGCGTTTTCGTATTCGCCATCCAGTTCGGTGTGCACGAAGAAATCGCGAATATGCAGGTCGTCGGTTGACCACAGATACACGTCGCGGAAAATGCCGCTCAACCGCCAGAAGTCCTGGTCTTCGAGGTAGCTGCCATCGCAGTTACGGTACACCTCGGCGGCGAGCACATTCGGTCCGTCTCCAAGATACTTCGTAGCGTTGAACACTGCCGGTGTCCGGCTACCTTGGCTGTAGCCGACCTGCCGGCCGTTGATCCAGAGATAGAATGCCGAGTCCACGCCATCGAATTGCATGAAGACCTGCCGGCCTTTCCATTCCGGCGGGACGTGAAATGTCCTACGGTACGATCCCACGGGATTGCGCGCTTTGAAATTCGTGAAATCCCTGGGCGGTTCGCCCATTACTCGCGGCGGGTCTTTCTTGAAGGGGTAGGGGATATTCGAATAGACGGGCGTGCCGTAACCATGCATCTGCCAGTTGCTGGGCACGGGGATCTCCGCCCATGCATCCACATCGTACCCAGGCTTAAAAAAATCAGCCGGTCGGCCACCGGGCTCGGGCGACCAATGGAACTTCCATTTCCCGTTTAGCGAGAAATGGAACGGTGTCGCTTCGCGCGTGGCCAGTGCAGCGTTATCGCGATCGGGATAAGGAAGCGAAGTCGCACGCGCCGGTTCTTTGTTTCGACCGACAACCTGTTCGTTTTCCCAGTCCGGATGTGCGGCGAACAGCGACTCGCATGACGCCGACGTCCACACGAATATCGCAAACACAAGGCAGATTGAACCGTTAGCCATCTTGCCGCCTACCATTGATTCCACCTCTCTGATGTACCTGATTGGATGAAGCAAACTTGCTCGCAGAAAGGACGCTGCGCTATTCTCCGCGCGTCTATGGGGCAGTCCGTGGCTTCTCGATCACATCGACGAGCCCGACATCGATGTATTGTCCGCCGCGAGTTTGACGGCAGTGCACCGACAGTGTGTTCTTGCCGACTTGCAGGGCCGCCTGGCCATCCCTGTCCAATGGCAGATCCGTGTACTCGGTCAGGTAGCCCGCGTACGACGCGACCCGCTTGCCGTTCAGATATACTTCCGCGTCCTCGTCGTGATGGATTCGCAAATGCACGTTGTTCCAGTCAGCGCTTTCCAACTCGAATGTACGTCGCAGCCAGATATCGCTCGAGTGCCACTCGGTACGGATTACCGTGCCCGGCGTGTCTGCTCGGCCGAATCCGCCAACGGCCTCTTTCCATGATGAATCATCGAAATCCGTTTTCTGCCAGCCATCCTTAGGCTCGTCGGTCGTGTATCGCCACTTCTGCGGCTCCTTCGCGCTGGTGGGCACAATCACCCTCGTGATTATTGTCGGAGGCGGCAGATACAGCGGCGCATGCACGGCACGCATGTGGTCTAAATCGAATTTCACCACCTCGCGATCGTACGTCATCAGACCATTGACTTCGCCCTCGCAGTCCGAAGTCTGCGTATAGACGGCTGCCGCCAGGCCCTTGCCGATCATTGGACGCAGACGCTGGATCAGACTGTCGTAGTCGGCTTGCAGTTGTTCAAGGCTGGTCAGGTTTCGGTACCCCCAGTTTCGCTTGTCCCACCACAAATGACCGCGCACAGGCAGGCCCAATCCACCGAATTCGCCCAACACGCCGACGCGTCTTTCCTCAACCGGCGGCATGCCCGGTCCTGGGTACTTGTGAATGTCCTTTACATCGCCGCTGCCCTCGTCAGTCCAGCCGCTGGCCTCGTTCACGGGCCGTGTGGGATCCAACTGTTTGGTCGCTTCAACGATCGCGGGCGTCTCGTGTTGGCCCCAACCTTCATTGAACGGCACCCACATGACGATCGAAGGGTGGTTGTGAAAGGCGGTGATCACGCGTTTCCACTCCAATTCAAATGCTGAACGAGGAAACTTCGAGCCGTCGCCAACCTGTTCCCCAGCACCACCGCCACTTGGCATATCCTGCCAAACCAAGAGTCCCAACCGATCACAGTGATAGTACCAGCGCGCTGGCTCGACTTTCACGTGTTTGCGAGCCATGTTGAAACCGAGTTTCTTGGTGATCTCGACGTCGTAGACCAAGGCGTCGTCAGTTGCGGCTGTGTACAGACCGTCAGGCCACCATCCTTGATCTAGCGGCCCGATCTGGAAGAGCGCCTCGTTGTTCAAGAACAGCCGATTCACGCCGGCTTCGTCCTTCATCACCTCGATCTTGCGCATACCGAAGTAACTTGCCACTTCGTCGCCGTCTTCCATGCCTACACGTAAATCGTAGAGAAACGGCGAATCCGGCGACCACAGCTTGGGGCTTTCGATCGCAAGCGACAGCGCTTCGCCGACTTTGCCTTCCGCCGATGCAATCTGTTGCTCGCCATCAAATGCCTTGGCCCACACTTTCGCGTCGCCGTTGGCCGTCACAGTCAGTCGCAGGTGTTTTGAATCGACATCAGGAACGATTTCCAATGACTTCACATGCGTTTCGGGAACCGCTTCCAGCCACACTGTCTGCCAAATGCCAGTGACGGCTGTATACCAGATACCTTTGGGCTCAAGTACTTGCTTTCCTCTTGGTTGTGGACCCTTGTTGGTCGGGTCCCACGCGGAGACGACAAGCTCCTGTTCGGCCGCATCGATCAATGCATCGGTGATATCGAAACTGAACGGATCGTAGCCACCCTTATGTTCGCCGACTTGCTGGCCGTTCACAGAAACCCGTGCGTGCCAATCGACAGCTTGGAAGTGCAACAGCAACCGTTTGCCCTTGGCGAATTCGGGCACGGCGAACGTGCGGCGATACCAAAGCCGATCGTCAGGCGTCACCGTCCTCTTCACGCCCGACAAAACGGATTCGACTGGGAACGGCACTAGAATCTTGCCATCGAATTCCTCCGGCTGCGAAGCTTCCTCTGCGCAAATCGCATACTCCCACAGTCCGTTCAGATTCAGCCAGTCCTTGCGAACCATTTGTGGACGCGGATACTCGGCATGGACATTCTCGGGCGATACGTCCTTGGCCCACCGAGTCACCAGAGTACTCTCGGCCGGTTTCCATTCGGCGGCCACTGTGAATGCGGCTTGGAACGCAAGACACGATATCACTACGATCTTCAGGTGTCTCATATTGTCCGTCTCCTTTGAGTTTGCGAATTCTCTGTCTCAAAACCTACCGAACAATTATTTCACGCATGCGACCTTTTTGCCAGCGGTCGCCATCATGGCGTATTGAAACAGCCACGAAACAAACCTACAGAAACAACGCCAACTTGACCTTCGCTTCGGAGGTCACATGATTTACCCCATGGCCCACGGAAGGCTCCACAGTCGAGTTTGTTGCGGTCCTGTTCCCGAGTAACAGGTTGCCGAAGACGGAGGCAATCGCCGGCGGCGTGCGTCGACGACGAGGAGGTAGCATCCGCTGGCTGTATCGACGATCAAAACGGGACCAAGCACGTCTTGGTACAACGAAAGGGCTGCGCGATACTCGCGATGACCGGCGAAGATGTCGACATGGATCGCTCTCGAGGCGAAATCGGCTTGCTGTGCGCGATGCGAGATATGCGTTCGACGAAATCCCCGACTCGCCCATCAAGCAAGATCGAAGATCCCCAAGTGGACGCCGGCGTGGGTGAACGAACGCCGGAAGTACGATCTGCCGTGATTTGCCGCATCCAGCAAGTCGTCGGCTCTCTTTTTCCGTCGCGTAGCTTTCTTCCAGCAACCGATGTCCACATCTTGCTGCGTATTTCGATCGACTTGATAGCGGGGTATGCGCGGAAGCCCAATGGTTGCTGCAGCTACCAGGTGGTGCGCAATACCCGTGTCTTTTCGGTGATTTCGTTTGGCTAGCATCACCTGCGGCGCAGAAGCCCGGTGAACCGGGCTCGCAGTGCAAGATCACCTGGGACGGCAAAGCTGGTGACGAGGCGACGCCCGAGGATTGAGCATCTTTCGAGTGATGCCTGTCCGACTCGACTGTAGCCGGAGTCCCACGAGCTTGTCTTTGCCCACATTTTCATGTCATGCGATGCAGAATTTCCAGGGATTCTGTCCCGGAGGGACTTCTGATGGTCGACCAGCGATTCATCGCTGGGTACGAAGGGGCCAAGACCTTCGCGGCCAGTCCCGTAGGGACGGCTGATCTTCGCACGCCACGATTCGGACGTCCCTACGGGACTAGAACTGGGGCTCATAGGGATTCCTTGTCCCAGCACTGAAGTGCCGGGCTACTTTCGAGCGTCCCCACGGGACAAGGAAATGCCTCTGGCTGAACGCAGCTACGACCATGCCGCGAATTATCTCCTCATTTTTTGGCCACTCATTTCCCCGAATGGCAATCCGCATATTGAGGCGGGAAATCAGATACGTTCGGCGACTAGCGAGACGAGGAGATGGGCGATGGCGACAAACCATGACGTGGTCGACCTTTACGACGATCTGTGCAACGGCGATTCGCAAGCGGCTGCCGCCGTTTGGGAGCACTACTACGACCGGCTGGTCAAGGTCGCTCGTCAAAAGCTGAATGGTGCTCCGTGTCGGGCGTTCGACGAGGAGGACGTTGCTCTGTCGGCGCTTCGCACCTTCATGGCAGGAGCACAGAAGGGCCGTTTCTATCGTTGGCAGAGCGGTGGCGAGTTGTGGCAACTCCTGCTGACAATCACTGCCCGCAAGGCGTCCGCCCACCAACGATGGGAAATGCGGGAGAAAAGGGGGGCCGGGAAGGTCCGAGGGGATTCCATCTTCCGGTCAGACCACGATACCCGCTCGACGCCCATCGGAATCCAAGAGATCCACGGGCCCGAACCATGTCCGGCGCAACTGAACATGCTACTCGAAGAGGCGGAGCAACTCCTGGGCGACCTGTCTGATGAAACACTGCAGCGTATCGCGCGATTGCGTCTGGCTGGCTACACCAACAACGAGATCGCCGAGTTGCTCGGCTGCGTCCCGCGCACGGTCGAGCGAAAGCTGAATCGAATCCGCCGCAAATGGCAAGAGCGAGCGACCGGGGCCGAGGTTCCCTGCTCGCGAAATGGTGAGAAGCGGTCTCAAAAGCGGGAGGGCGAGGCTCCCGCCGAGCCGGAACCACGGGAAGTCACGGCTCAGCAGGAGCTTCGCCCTCCCGAATTCCACCTTTGAAGCGTCCACCCTTTCCAGGCGATTTGGGATATTTCCCGACCAGCGTGTCGGAATCGACGGTGCGAATGAACAGTGTACTGAATAGCGGCCCATCGCGACGGGCCATGTGGCATGACCGAAACGAAAAGGAGAAAACGATGAATCCCGGCAAAGCTCTCTGGTGCATTTGTTTGACCGTTCCAACCTTCCTTGCGTTGGCTGTTTCCCAAGCCGACGCTGAGCTAACGCTCTCGGAAGACTTCGAGGCTGACGAAGCTATCGAGTCACTAACCGTACAAATCTCCGTTGGCGCGGACGGTCAAGACCCTGACGAACCGATCGCGTTGGATCTGGGGCTCGGGTTTCCCTTCTGGCTACACCCGGTTGGCCGAGCCGAAAACGAGGCCGCACCATTTGGCGCCGTCCCGCAGTTGACCACCGCTTCACGCACGGTCACTGCCGGGACGGACGCCAGTTTTACGTTCAACCTTGCCGGCGACATGGGGCAGGATGTGCTGCAGACATCGACACAGTTGCTCGCCGGCGTCCGAATCTCGGACATTTCTCGGATCGGGTTCGCTGGCCAAGGTGGCACGAACTGGATTCTGTGCGGCTACGACATCCAAATCAACGGAAGGCCGTTCGCCGCCAATGGCGAGGTTAATGCGGCAATCAGTGGCATACAGGACACGGCACGGAATCGGCTCGCCGAGCTTACGCCGGAGATCACGCCCCTGGCCGAAGAGGCGGATGATCTGCGGGCGTTGATCGAGGCCGGATTAGCGACGGACGAAGACCGGCAGCGACTGGAAGACATTGGCGAGCGGCTGGTGCCGCTACTGGCCGAACAAAACCGCCTGGAGCGACAGCTCGGAGGCAGCTATCCGTGGTTCCAGGAGCCCGGGTTCAGCTCGCCGTGGCGTGAAGGGGCCGATATCAACGAGATCCGGGTCACCCTGCTGACCTATCCCCACTCCGGTGCCGACACGCAGAACTATGTCTATTTCCGCACAGGCGGTCACAAGTACTTGCTCGGTTCTCCGGACAACCCGCTCGCTCCCGAACACGGGCCGCAGTCGTTCCGGTTGGACCTCGTGGGCGCTCCGCTGACGGCGGCAGATCTTCGAGGGAAGGCGCTGGGCATGATCGCTCACGGCGATCCCTTTGGTGACGCCCCGGACCGTTGGCATCCACAGCGGGTGATGATCGAGGTGGATGGATCGGTCGTATACGACAGCGACGAAAACGAAATCGATCGACTGTCCCTCGAAGCGATTCGTTTGATCCCGCCGGCGCACCTTGATGAAGTCGGAGACTGCGTGGAAAACGCCCCTTGTGCTCGCGAGACGTTTGTCTGGGAAGGGGGCACGGGAGCGGGCTTGGATTTGGCCACCGGCGGTGTTGCCGAGTTGCCCGAAGACGACTCGCCACTGTATCCCGATGCAGAACCCGGCCTCGTTACCGATGAGACGTTCGACTCCTTCGAGGACGACATGTACACCGGCTTTGATGATTACTGCCCGCCGTTCGAAGGCGAGGAGTTCTACGGTGACGACTGGTACGCCGGATACGGCGATGACTTCGGCTACTGGGAAGATGACTATTGGGATGACGGCTACTGGGATGATGGTCACTGGGATGACGGCATGGGCGGATACGGCCCAGGCTATGGCTGGGGCGATCTGCTGGGGCACCTCCTACACGATCTGCTTGGCCTCGGAGACTGGGACGGCATACCGGGCTTGGACGACATCATCGACGACGCCATCGAACCCGATCCGGTGGGTGAACCGCTTCAGATCACCAATGTGCGGCTCGTCACGGACGGAGCGGACCGGTTGATTCGCTGGGAAGTGACCGGCGACGAGGCCAATGTGGCGAGCTACCACGTCGAATTGTTGATGTTCTACCCACACCGATTGGATCCCATCGGCGGAGCCGTGTTCGAAGCGGATGTGGCCGCTGGTGCCGATCGCGCGTTAGTCGATGCCGGTGCGTTCGATGACGCGCGTACCGACGCCGGAGCGGATCTGTTCCTTGCATATATCCTGCCTCTGGTCAGTGCCGAATTCCACGAGCCTGATCCCGCGATCCCCGAGCCAATGCAGCCGGGGCCGGCTCAACCGCTGCAATTGTCCGACAGGACTCTCCGTCCGACAGTCTTTCGAGGACCGCAAGTAGGTGGCGGGATAATGATGCGCGATGTGGATCTGGCTGGCGAGCCGCCACATTCGAATTCGGCTGCCTGGTTGGATGGCCCCGTGAACAGCCACATCGGGTTTGCTTTCGACGCGATGGGAACTTCCGCCACCAACATTGTCGCGAGGCCCGGTCCAGAACTCGAATCGATGACCGTGAGCTTCGACGATATCCCGATATTGCCCCGGAGGTGGAGTTTGGTTACCCACGCCGGCTTTGTTGGCGACTTGGATACGGAGAACGTGGCGCATGTCGAGGCCGAGTGTCTTGTCCAGCACATGTTCGCCCCGGGAGTCGAGACTGATCCTCCACTGAACGTCTCTGAGGTACTGGAAACACACGCTGCGGATCCTCAGCCTCTGAGAGTCCTGAGAATCGACATAGACACCGAGACGCATCCCGATCTGGGCATCGCGCCCCCTTATCTAGTCCGGCCAACGGTAGGCGTTGATGCCCCGATCTTCGACATGACCAGTCCACCGGCCTTCTTCGGCATGCGATTCATCGAACGCTGACACTACACAGCCGCACAAACTCTCAGCTTAGGAGATGGAGAAATGTCCCCCGAATATCAAGTATCACGCCAACCGTCGTCCAAGTCCTACCTTCCGCTAGCCATCGCGTTCCTCATGTCATTCCTGCTGGTGCCTGTGGCACAAGCAGCCGGTCCAGGCGTGCATGGCCGCGTTATGGGACGCGACCAGGACGGCGGATTTGCCGGCCTGGTGGGAGGCGCCAATATCGAGTTCAAGAATCAAGCCGGCAGTGTCGTTGCTCGAACCACGGCCAGTCCGCACGGTTACTACAAGGCCGATCTACCGCCCGGTCAGTACCTCTTCTCCGTGAAAGCCGCGGGCTACAAGGACGAAGACGCGGGCCGCGGCGTACGACTGAAGCTGAGCGAAGGCTATTCGGTACTACACTTCTCGCTGACGAAAGGCGAGAACGATCCGAACCGCGACGAAAGCCAAGCGAGCGAGCAGGAACGTGTCGGCGTCGGCCGGCTGCATGGTCGAGTGTTCGAGAAGACACCCAACGGCCCAATCGGCATCGCGAAAGCGTTGGTGACACTGCGGAAGGAAGGCTCGTCCGAGCTGGTCCGCGTCGTCACGAGCGGCCGCGGCAAGACGGACGACAACACGGGAAGCTACGAAGTAGTCCTGGAGGAAGGCGTGTGGTGGGCGTCCGTCTCTGCCCGCGGTTTCCAGCCGTTGCTGCCTGACACGAACAACAAAGCGGAAGCGATCGTGATCGTCGCCGACGGCGACGCAGAGCGAGACTTCGTCCTCACCCGCCACCAGCCCGAGACGCCCACCGATCAAGGGATCAAGGGCATAGTCCGGGTGATGAGCCAAGACGGGAACATAGTGCGGGAGCCAAAGCTTCAACTCGAGATCCTATCGCTGCCAAGCGGCAAAGAAATCTCCGAGACGACTGCGCCGGACAACGCTGGCGGCTTCAGGCAGGAACTGCCCAAAGGTCGCTACCGCGTGATTGCTAAGGCAGCTGGATACAAAACGGCAAAGAGCCCCGTGATCTATGTCTTCCGCGGCCGGTACAGTCGAGTGAACCTGACGCTCAAACCGATCGCCGAACCCGTCCAACCGGATGTGCAAATCGCCGAAGTGGATGACCAGGATGTGACACCAGACGAGCCGGAAGTGATGGACGACCAGCAGGATGACGTCGCCCCGCAGCCGATTCAAGTTCTCGTCCGCGTGTTCGACGCCGCGAAGAAACGCCCGCTGCCGAACGCCAAGGTGCTGCTCCGCAGACCCGGCCAATCGCTCGCCGACGCTGTCCGAGGTGTTACGAATGCCCAGGGTGAGTTGGGCCTGAAAGTCAACGGTGCGGGCGACTGTGCCGTGCTGGCACAAGCCAATGGCTACCGTCCCGGTGGCGTCAAGCTGCGTCTGGCCCAGGGACTGAACAGGGCCAACATCCCGCTCTCGCTGCCGTCGGTCCAACCGCCGGCAGACACGCAGCCTGCCGAGACGGAGCCGGAAAGGGAGCCAACGCCCACGCGGCGACCGTTCGAGATCATCGTGTTCGATGCAAAGACTCGCAAACCGCTGCCCAAGACGACTGTACAACTCATCCACCGGCCAGCTCGCGGAATGCTGTCCGGCGTGGCAGTGCGTCGTACGACCGATCTGCGAGGTGAGGTTCGGTTGGAGATTCCCGGCGGCGCGTACGACATCTCGGCCAACCGCCCCGGCTACTTGCCGTGGAGCCAACAAATGACTCTCGACCCTCGCAAGTACCGCATCTCGATCGCGATGCGAAGCCAGCCACACGTAACCCCTGGACGGGACGAACAGACAGGGCCTTCGAATGACCTGCCTGATCCGAGGCCGTCTGATGCGATCGTCACGGTCAGCGGACGTGTGTACTACATGTCCACCAGCGGAAGTCTGACGCTAAGACGCCCCAGCATTCCGGGCATGACGACCAAGCCAAGCGCGGTTGGTGTCCCTGGTGTGAAACTCATTTGGAGGCGACTCGATTCCAGCTCATCGCCCAGCAAGTCTGCCATGACCGCCGCACGCGTTGGATACCGCGTCCCGTTGCGAAGTTCGAGTTCATCCACAACCTCCGGTTCGTCCGGCAGGTACAGCATCCGTTTGCCCGAGGGTCGCTATCAGGTCCAGATTGTCCCACCGCAGGGATATCGCGCCGCTCGTGACAGCGAGACCGTGCTGGTCCGTCGAGGCATGAGCGAGAAGAACTTCCTGCTCGCCCGTGGTGTGCGACCAGTCGATCCGGACTCGGGGCGTCCGAGCGGTGGCGGCTCGGCTGACCCACAGCCTCAGACCGCTCGCGTCGTAGGCTATGTCCGTGCCTTGTCCGGTGGCAAACTGATTCCCTATAAAGGCGCATCCGTCCTTTGCACCGGCTCGGGCGGCACGAGGAAGACGGTCAGCGGTCCTGGCGGACAATTCGCGTTGGACCAGATGCGCACCGGCACCTATCGCGTGGCCGTTTCGGCCCGAGGATACAAGCCGGCGACGGCCACTGTGGCGGTTCCCGCCCGGTCGAAGAAGCCTCTTAGCCTCACACTCGTTCCCATCGTTTCTCAAAACGAAACGAAACCACCGCGAGGCGGATCGTCCGGCCAACGGGTGCAACCACTGAACCGGGTCACCCCACAACTGCTCAATCGGTTCTCGACGGACAACCGTCTGTCGCACGCGGCCGCCTCTTCGAGCCGGAAGCCGAATTCCGCGAGCAGTCAACAGACTCTTTACATCGTGGAATACCGACAGCGCAAGACACGGACGGCGTGGAGGAAATTCGCCGAGTACCGAAACCGCTCGCAGGCGTATTCCGCTCTGCAGAGTCTGCAGAAGAAGTATCGCTCGCCCGAATGGGAGCATCGCGTCCGCGAGGCGCGATCCGGCGCCGGCGGCCAGAGCCAATCGAGTTCAACAATGCAGCTGCGCCGGCCGACATCGCCTCAGCTCAACTTGCGATCGTTCCGGGCAGTGCCGGGCCTCAGGTAGATTGACGAAACCCTTCCGCACACGGCTTGTTCACTTGTCACTGGCTCCCAGGCCCACGGCTTGGGAGCCAAGAAAGGAGATCACGATGAAGTTCAATCAGTGTCTACTGAGTACGTTGTTGATGTCGGTCCTTGGCTTTGCCAGCTCTGAAGGTCCGATCCGAGCAGCGGACGCCAACCGGCTGATTCAGCCCAGCGACCTCATTTATCTTGGAGCGTTTCGTTTGCCGGATTGTCCTGTCTATGAGCAGAGCTGGAATTGGAGCGGAGAGGCCCTGACCTTTTGCCCGACGGGCGATCGAAACGGAGCGGACGATGGTTTTCCGGGTTCGTTGTTTGGCCTCGGTCACGACTGGAAGCAGTGCGGTTCAGAAATCAGCATCCCCGTGCCGGTCGTATCGAAGACGAAGGACGTGAGCGAGTTGAACGCGGCCAGCACTTTGCAGGCGTTCCGGGACATTCGCGGCGATCTCCTAGCAGAACCCGAACTACCCTGCGCCGGCCTGGAGTACCTGTCAGGGAACGACCAACAGACATCTGGCAAGCTGCATTTCTGCTGGGGGCAGCACAACCAGGAAGGCGAGACGGGGCCATCACACGGATCGTGCGACCCGGATTTGGCGAATCCCAACGTGGCCGGACTCTGGCGAATGGGTGAATGTGCGAACTACGCCACGAACAACTACCTTTTCGAGATTCCCACCGAGTGGACGGCGGAGAATGCTCCGGGAATGCGTCTGGCGACAGGTCGGTTTCGCGAAGGCGGCCAGTGCACTCGTGGCCCCTCGTTGATCGCCTACGCTCCTCCCAGTCACGAGAATCCGCCTGCACCAGGAGCGCAACTCAAATGCCTGCCGCTGCTGCGCTACACATCTGTGTACGAGACTGACGGAGCCACGCTCCGGGGCTACCATCACAGCGATCAATGGACAAGCGGTGCGTGGCTGACCAAAGGTGACCGTTCGGCCGTCGTCTTTGTGGGCACGAAAGGCATCGGCAAATGCTGGTACGGGTTCGCCGACGGCACGGTCTGGCCGGACGAGGCGCCGTTCCCTGAGATCCCCGCCCCGCCAAACGATCAACGCGGCTTCTGGTCAACGCGATTCGAAGCCCAGATCACCTTCTTCGATCCGTCCGATTTGGCTGCTGTGGCCAAAGGAAAGATGACGCCAGGCGAGCCTCAACCGTACGCGTCGCTGACCATCGACAGCTGTTTGTTCAACGTACGATCAACCAGCCAGATCATCCGCGTCCGAGCGGCTGCATTCGACCGAGAGCGAGGACTACTGTACATCATCGAGTTCCGTGGGGACGAAGACAAATCGCTGGTGCATACGTGGAGAATCCGATAGCTATCCGATATCGCTCGACGTCGCTACAATGCCGGCATGAAGGTCATCTCGCTGCAATCTGGAAGCAACGGCAATTGCATCTACGTGGAATCTCGCGGAGTTCGTCTCCTCTTTGACGCCGGGATCAGCGGACGGCAAGCCCAACTGCGGTTTTCGGAACATGGCCGTGACATCACACACGTGGATGCCTTGCTGATTTCTCACGATCACAGCGACCACGCTCGCTCGCTGGGTATCTTCCAACGCAAGTTCGGCCTGCCCGTCTATGTCACGAGAAACACGCTTGCCGCTGCCGAGGCATACAGGGATCTAGGCAAGCTCTCGGACATTCGCCATTTTCAGGCTGGGTCGACAATTCGATTTGGCGGAGTGAGTGTCGAGACAGTTCCCACGCCTCACGACGGTGCGGATGGCGTTGCGTTTGTCGTCGATGATGGCAGTCGGCGCGTTGGAATCCTGACGGATTTGGGCCACGTGTTCGACGGTTTGGCCGCCGTCGTCGAGTCTCTGGACGCCGTGGTACTCGAAAGTAACTACGATCCAGACCTGTTAGACGATGGTCCTTATCCCGAGTTTCTCAAACGGCGAATTCGGGCGCGCGGCGGACATCTCTCGAATCGCGAGTCGGCCAAGCTGTTGGCCTCGGCAACGAACGGCCGTTTGAAATGGGCTTGCCTCGCCCACCTGTCCGAAGAGAACAACGCCCCAGAATTGGCGCTTCACACGCACAATACGATCATCGGGAAACGGTTCCCGCTGTACGTCGCCAGCCGCTACGCGGCGTCTGAGGTGTTCGAGGTATAGGCCGCACTCGGTACGCAGGGTGTGCGATCTAGCCCTACTTCTCCAGTTCAGCGTTCCAGTACGGCGAGTACTAGATACAACTTCTCTTTCGTCTTGTCTGGACAGACTGGGAACGGGGCTCTGTAAATGGACACTGGAGTGATAGAGAGGTTCGCAACTCGCTATCGAACGGTCATCTTCTTGCATGATAGGTCGCAGGGGGCGACAATCATGTCAGACTACGTTGGTTCAAAGTGAGCGGACACCAGAACCATTGTTGACTTGCCTGGTATTTTGGGGGCGTGTT
>CAZUAH010000227.1:0-21358 GCA_964617665.1 uncultured Pirellulaceae bacterium | reverse complement strand
CTTCCCGCGCAGTGATCCATTTTCCACAAGTCTCTGCCTCGCACGAGCCGGCAGAGCCGGCGGACCTGAGCAGTGCCAGGCAGGAGAACGGGAACGAGGAACGGCGAGGCGAAGTCGTTGAAGTTCCCAGAAGCCTCAGATCCGAGTTGCCAGAGCCGCTCGCCACGGCATTGTCAGAGCCGTTCGAGCTGGACGACCTGATCGACCTGCTGGCCAAAGACGTCGACGCGGTGCAGGATCAGCTAGCAGTCATCCCATGACGGTGTACGTCCACGCGTGCTGGTCGACTTCCCAAGCCGTTTGCGCGGACTGTGCAAAGCGCGCGGGTGGCCCGGGATGTGGCCTCGATGCTGAATGGTCTCTGAAGCCGGCGCAACCGTACGGACTAACCTGCGTGGCGCACGACGTACGCCGGACTGAAGCCGAATCCTCGCCGGAACGGCGCAAACCGATCTTGTCGCTTTGACAATCTGTACAGTCAACAAAGCCAATTGACGAGGCCGAAGTTCCGGCGGGTGCACTACCGGGCTTCACTCTCCCTCCGGCGTCAACTGGCTACGTGCGAGCGTCATTTCGTGGATGATCGTGCCATCCTCCGAAATCAAGCGAAATTCCACTTCTGGGTCCGAAAGCGTGGCGTCGATTGTGAACTCGCCGAACGCGTACTGATTGGCGATGCCATAGAACTGAGGACTATTGGGAATCTTGACTGGCGGGCCGCTTCTTCCGCCCAGGCTGCCGGCCTCGAATTCGTAGAAGTTGAAACCCGAGGGGCGTTCTATACGGAATCCGCGAGCGCCATGTCGATCACCGGAGATCAGCAGCACGCCACTGATCCGGTTCTTTTCGATCAAGCTGAAGATCCGTTCGCGACCTTCCGGGTCCCACGTTCCCCAGGAATCCTTGCCGTTTGACACGTAATCGCTCCACATCGTGCCGCACGACAGAATGATGAATGGCCCCTCGCAGTCAAGCAGTTGTTGCGCGAGCCAGTCCATTTGATCGTCTCCAAGGAACGAGCCGGGCTGACCCGTGCGAAAGTATCGTTCATCGACCATGATCACGTCGCAAGGGCCGATTCGCGTGCGCAGAAAGATACCGCGCCGCTGGTCGCCGAAGCCGTAGCTGGGGTTGTTCCACGCGTGTCGAAAAACACTCCAAACACCGATACGATCCTGATCGGTGAAGCCGCGTGGGATCCCGAATCGATCATTGTTGAAATAGTCGTGATCGTCCCATGTGGCGAAGATGGGTATCGCAGCCACCAAGTCCTGCCACGCGGGTTGGAAGTCGCGCTGGAGATAGTCAGCACGGTGAAGGCCCAAGTGATTATCACGGTCCTGCACGGCGATGTCGCCAATTGCCAGCAAGGCGGCAGGTGTACGACTTCGCATCTGTTCAGCTTGTTTCGTGTTGCCCAAACCCCAGCGGTGAAAGCAACTGCCGAATGCAATCCGGACCTTGCCTGGCGTCTCATCACTGGGGGCGGTGGTGATGGACGCGGTTTTCGGAATGCTGATGGCCTGGCCGTCGACCAAGACGCGATAGGTGTAGACCGTATTCGGGGCAAGACCATCTACTTGCACGACAGCCGCTAAATCGGTCTCAGGTGTGCTTTCCACGGATCCGAAGGACCTTTCGACGCCATCAACCATCACACGTACCTCGACCTTCGCCGGCTGAAGTGTTCGTACCCAGACTCTAACGCCATCTGCAGTGACGGAACCGAGCATAGGGCCCCCGAGATGCACGATTTCGTTCTCTTTGCAGATTCGTCGAATAGTAGAGTCACCCGCCAAGTCCATGAACGTCGCCTGGGGATCGGCAGCTAGGACCTTGTACGCTGCTTCGTACAATTGCTGAATCGTTTCGGGCTGTTCAACCCACTGGTTCAGCAGGAATAGATTCCCTTTCAGATCTCCTGCCTTACCCGGCAAACGCGTTCGCCCTTTGGTCTTCTTTGTCTTTGCTGCGGTGCTCTTGACTGGCTTCGATTCGGCGGCAAAGGTGTGCCCCCCGAGAATACACAGCGTGACGATGAATGTAGTAATAAGCCGGTTCATCTGTTGCGTCCTTCTATCTCTTTCCGATATTCGGTTACGTTTATTCCACCTCTGTTGAAACCGCCCGCGCAAACGGAATTGGTTTGACATCGTCAGTAAGAAGCTGGTCCACCAGCGAGTCGCTATGCTCGCGGCCGAAGCGAGCAAGGATCTCGCGATGTTCGAGTAATAGGTCACGGTACTCTGGATCGCAAGCCAAATCGGTCATCTCACCTGGGTCGTTCACCATGTCGATCAGCGATTCCCGCCGAATACCACGGCTGTAGACGCAATACTTGTACCGATCGGTTCGTACCATCCGCCCCTCCATGGTTGGAGTGAAACCGTTGATTTCCCCCGCCTGCGCCATGTGGTTTTGCGAAATCACGAAGTTGCGCCACGGGCCAGCATCTTGACCGAGAGCGACTGGCAGCAGGCTGCGTCCAGGCAGCCTTCCCGGCTTGTTGAGACTCGCACACGCGAGCATTGTTGGGAGAATATCAATGCCGGTATTGACCAGTTTGTCCGAGACTCCAACCGTCGACTTGCCTTTCCAACGGACGATCAAGGGGACGCGGACGGACTCGTCGTAGAATACCGTCTTCTGATTAAAGCCATGTGCCCCGGTGCAGTCGCCGTGATCGCTAGTAAAGATCACGAGCGTCCGGTCCTCGTCGCCCGCCCGCCGCAATGCATCGAGAACCTTGCCGATTTCGCCGTCCACTTTCTCGATCATGCGGTAGTAGCCCCAGCGCTGCCGACGCCAATCCTCGGTGGTGAAGTTGCCCACAGGGAACGTGGACGACGCGTGGTATCCCCGCCGCATCAGCGCCATGCCATCAGGCTCGTTCTTCGGTGGAGCGAGATTCGGCGGAGGTGGTGGCAAACTGTCAGCAGCCGGGGCCGTGCCGATCTCTCCGCACGACAACGTCTGCTTTCGGCCCGCTGCTCGCCGCGCCCACTCGCAGATATTGTGGGGGTTCATGTAGCTGACGACCAGCAAGAACGGCCTGTCATGTTTCCTGTCGAGGAACTTCGCGGCCGCGTGCGTGATTCGCGAGTCGTAGTTGTCGATCTCCGGTGGACTGAGTTTCGTTTTGCGATCAAGTATCTCGAAGCCGTGCACGTCCGAGGCTTTCTCGCTATAGCACAAGTGCCATTTGCCACTGTAGGCGGCCTCGTAGCCTGCGTTGCGGAAGTAGGTTCCCATCATCACGAACTCGTTTGGGTTAAGCCCTCCTTTGACCCGCCCGTTCTTGGTCACACCAGTCTCGTGGGGGTACCGCCCCGTGAACAGCGAGGCGCGTAACGGCATGCACAGCGGATTGGAGCTATAGGCACGCGTGAAGACCATGCCTTCGGACGCAAGGAGGTCCATTGACGGCGTGTTGATGTACTGCGTGCCCATCCTACAACTCATTGCATCCCCAGATTGCTGGTCAGTCATGATCAGCAACACGTTTGGCTGGTCATGTTGTTTTCGCGGTTGTGCCCTGTGACCGGTTTGCGGTTTTTGGGCGTTGGGCTGTTTCGGGGCGCGCTTCTTTTGCTTTGGCTTTCGCCCTGGCGGGACCGGAGGTTTGGTTGGGCGAGCGTCCATCGGATCGAAGAAGCGCATGTTTTTGCCGACTCGGTCGTAGTCCCCCAAGTCGTCTCGCATCGCTTCCGCCAGCCTGAGCAGACGTGTCACGACCTCCGGATGCCGTTCAGCGACGTTGGTCGTCTCGCCGATGTCGTTCTCCAGATCCACCAAAAAAGGTTCATCAAAACCGACGCGGTCGGCCGGGGCGATGTGGCGATTGACGGCGAACGGAGCGGCGCCGGCGGGCTGAGCGTCTCTTGCCAGATGAAGCTTCCATTTGCCCTGTCGCACGGCCTGAAGGTGTACGCGCAGATAGTAGAAGAACGCCTTGTCTGGATTTGCTTGATCGAATTGGCCATGGAACAGACGACTGATATCTTCTCCGTCGATCACGCGGTCTTTGGGCGTTTCGGCTTGCGCCAACGCGGCAAACGTGGGCAGTATGTCGAGCGTGCTGGCAATCTTGTCGCAGGTTGTTCCCGCTGACACGCGCCCCGGTCCCCACAGAACGGTCGGCACGCGAACACCGCCTTCCCAGGTTGACACCTTTCCGCTGCGCAGCGGGCCGGCCGACCCGCCGTGGTCGGTTGGCAGGTGGCCATCAGCGAGGTCTTTGTTCTTAATCAGCCACGGACCGTTGTCGCTGGTAAACAGCACATACGTGTTTTCCTCCAGTCCCATTTCCTCTATTGCGTCAAGCACGCGGCCAACGTTGAAGTCGATCTCTTCCACCACAGCGCCGTAAAGACCTCGTGGGCTGTTGCCCTTGAACTGTTCCGACGCGTCGAGCCGTGTGTGTGGCATGGTGTGAGGAATGTACACGAAGAACGGCCGATCCTTGTGCTCCTTCATGAACGCGAGAGCTTCGTCGGTATACCGCTTCGTCAGCGTCGACATGTCCGACTTGTGTTCGATCAAGTCTTCGTTGCGATACAGATTGACGATCGAGTCGTTGCTGGTCGGAGTGCCAAAGAAGTAGTCAAACCCCTGGCGAGTCGGGAACAGGTCCATGAAGAAACCGGACTGTGAATGCTTGGCCAGATCCCACTTGCCGAAACAGGCCGTCGCATACCCTTTCGACTTCAGTATCTCCGCCACAGTGACCTCATCATTGTGCAGGATGGGGTGCACCTCTTTGATGTTGCCGCGTTCTGCCACGCGCAGCGGATAGCAGCCTGTCATCAACGCCGCACGCGACGGACCACAGACCGGCTGGGCGTAGAAGCTGGTGAAACGCATCCCGGCCTCCGCCATCGCATCCAACCGCGGTGTGCGGATGTCAGGCGAGCCGAAGCAACCGAGATCTTGGTACCCCAAATCGTCCGCAAAGATAACGACGAAATTCGGTGGACGATCTGCCGCCGCGCTGGAGGTGAATCCCAAAAGGCTAAGTGCCAGCAGACCGAGGAGGTAAGCAATTCTGGGATAACGGGGCTCGTTGTTCATGATTGCCTCACAGGAAGGTAGATCAAGGCTGTCGGATAGCGTGTTTGTGCTCAGCGATACGTCTTGCCATGCGGGCGATACGGTCGGCCTGCGCCGGCTCGTCGGCGAGGTTGCGCATCTCGTTTGGATCAGTCTGCAAATCGTATAGCTCAGTGAAGGCGACTTCTCGAGGATTCTTCGGATTGTACGTGCGGATGAGTTTCCAGCGGGCGTCGCGTACGGCCATCACCGGGTGCGTCCCGAGCACCGGCGTCGGTGCCTCGTAGATGAAAGTTTCGCGGCAGTCAGTCAAGGGCGTCCGCAGTGACCGTCCGTGCATCGTGTCGGGAATCTCAATTCCAGCGATGTCCAGGACCGTGGCCGGCAGGTCGATGTTCAACGCGAGCCGTTCGTCAACTTTCGGCGTCGCCCCTGGCCCTGCAACGATCATCGGCACGCGGATAGACTCCTCGTAGGCAAGTACCTTTGAGGTAAAGCCGTGCTCGGCGATCTGCCAACCGTTGTCACCCATGAAGACGAACCACGTGTTGTTGGAAAGCCCGAGTTGGTCGATCGTGTCGATGACGCGTCCCAACGTGGCGTCCATTTGTGTGACCGCAGCGCGGTAACGCTGGATGTGTCGGCGAATTTTGGCAGGATCGTCGTAGCCGTATTCCAAGGCACGGGTGCGCGAGCGGGCCGTCTTCAAGTACGGTGGTCTTCCCGTAAGGTCATCTTGCCATGTGTCTGGCAGCGGCATTTTCGCAACGTCGTACATGTCCAGGTACGTTTGGCGTGCGGGCCAATCAAAGGTGTGATCCATGTGCGGCACCTGAGTGCAATGCCACAGGAAGAAGGGTTCGCCGTCGGTATGGGCCCGCTTGATGAACGCGACGCTCCAGTCGGCCACCGCTTCATCGATGTATCCGGGGACCGTAACGGGTTTGCCGTCGACGATCGCCTTCCGGCCGTAGAAAGTGCCATTTGAGTGGAAGTAATTCGCTTCGTCGAATCCAATCTCGGTGGGCTTGTTTCCCAAGTGCCACTTGCCGTACATCGCCGTGCGGTAGCCAGCGTCGCGGAGCAACTCGGGCAGCAACGGGCTGTCTTCCGCGATGCGCCGGCCCAGTGTCGTAACGCCGTTTACGCTTCCGTACTGCCCGGTCATCACCGCTGCGCGGCTGGGCGAGCAGATCGAAAGAGTGACGAAGGCGTTTGCGTATCGTGTCCCTCGGGCAGCGAGCCGATCCAGGTTCGGCGTCGTTATCGTGGGGTCAACCCCGCCGATCGCGTCGTACCGCTGATCATCGGTGAACAGAAAGATGATGTTTGGCTTGGCTCCTGCGGCGACCGCAAACGAAGCGCTGTGAAGGATCACCAGCAAAAGGCTGAATATGTAGCCCAAACTGCGAGCGCAAAAGAGCTTCTTCATGATGTTTTTACTCGCATTCAGCTCTGAAACAGATTTCGAGGCAGGACGTCATTTGCCTTGCGGCTCGCAGTCCTTGCCTGGGCGAAACCGTCGGCTGGTGTGATCAACGCGTCGGCTTCACCTCAGTTTCCCAGTCGCTTAACAGCTTCTTCAGTCGATTTGCATCGGCGGCGTTTGTTCCGCACAGGTTCTCTCTCTCGCCCACGTCATTGGCCAGATCGAACAGCCATTCATCGGTTTGGCCGCCTTCGGTTTTTCGGACATACTTGAGGTCACGGTCGCGCACGGCCCACCATGTCCGATCACCTCGTCGACCGCGCCAATAGAGAGTTCGAGGGAAGTCACTACGCTGTTCAGTAACATGGCCAATGATGTCATAGCCATCCAATCGTTCCGCCGGCGTGTCGGTTCCAGCCAAACGTAGAAACGAACATGTGAGGTCGAATGTGGCAGATACCTGATGGCTCACGGTGTTGGGTCTGATTCGCCCCGGCCAGCGGATGATTAGCGGAACTCGAATGCCACCTTCCAACGTCGTGCTCTTAGCACCGCTGAGCGGACCCATGTTCGCGGCATCCGACAAGCCGCCGTTGTCCGAGACGAAGACCACCACCGTATTATCAGCAATTCCCAGCTTGTCGAGCGATGCAAACAGTCGTCCAACCTCGGCATCAAGGTCTTCCAGCATGGCAACGTAGGTTTGGGCGTCTCGTTCCATCCAGTTCTCTTCTGTCACCACCTTGCCTCTATCATCAGGCCCCTGAAACGGAAAATGTGGGGACTCGTGGGAAACGTACAGAAAGAACGGCTGGTTCTTGTGTTTCTGGACGAACGCGATCGAATCGTTGGTGATGAGATGGGTCATATAGCCCTCGCAACGAACCGGTTGCCGCCCGCGGAATAGGACGTGCAAGTCGCTCAATTCGCGATGGTTGAAGTAGTGCACGTTCCCACCCAGGTAGCCGAAGAACTCATCCCAACCGTGCTCGATCGGGTTGAACTTCGCCTCGTATCCAAGGTGCCACTTGCCAAAGACGCCACAGGCATAACCGGCTTTCTGCAGGTCGGCCGGAATTACCGCCTGTTTCGCAGGCAGCCCCAATTCATGGCGAGCAGCCAGGCGGATTGCGTCATCGTAGCGTCCAACGTTCCCAGTGCCGATCGCGCATTCCAATCCGCCCGCCCGCTGCTGGTAGCGACCGGTCAGAAACGCGGTGCGAGTTGGGCTGCATTCCGGGCCGTTGGCGTAGTGTTGCGTGAAACGCACACCCTGCTTCGCCAGACGGTCGATGCTCGGAGTCTTTGCCACAGGGTGCCCGTAACAGCCGAGATCTCCATACCCCAAATCGTCCGCGAGAATCAACACGATGTTGGGCAGATCCGCGGCGAACAGCGGTGAGCAAATCAGCAGAAAACAGCAGCTGAACGCTGAAAGAAGCAGGAAACGAAGGCGAGAGGGCACGTCATTGGGATGGTGATCGGTCGCTCTTTGCATTTTGTTTCTTCCCGATTGTCTCGTATGGTCGATCAGTGTGGCCTCATATTGCACAACCGCTGCACGTTCGTCAAACCCATGCCCATGGGCGATGCGATATCCGAGCCGCGAGAGTCTAGCCGACATTGCCGAGGCCACAGGCCTCCCGCGTGAGTTCGCCACCCGACAGCAGCACTCCGACGGGGGAGCCGGAATAGCCTGATTTCCATTCCGGATCTTAGCCCAAACCTGTCGCAGGCAGACTGACGAACGGGGACAGTGGTACTCTGCGGGATCAACTCGTCGCCGAAGCCTGCATTACGTCTTTGGTTACGCGGTAGATTGTGGTACCTTTCTAGTTGCTCTTGTTGGGGGCAGTTGGGATAAGAATCGCCTCCCATGGTCTTCTGGAGAAACCAAACTGATGTTTCGTATCATTCTGGTGGCCGTTGCGGTCATGCTGTTTGCCGGCATCGGTGATAAGGCTCGCGCGTGCCCTTTTTGTTCGGCCGTGTCGCAGACGCTTAGCGAGGAGATCGCTTCTATGGATGCGGTCGTGATCGCTCGCCTCGTGGAGTCGCCGTCACAGCAATCCCGTGCCGCTCCGGTCGACGAAATATCCAAGGGCACATTCGAGATCATCGAAGTGATCAAGGGCAAATCACACTTGGCCGAGACAAAGACGGTCGAGACAGTGTATTTCGGCGGTGCTAAGGCCCCCGACAGGTTTCTCATCATGGGTGTGGGGCCACCCAAGATCGCTTGGTCCACCCCAATCAGCATCACGGAGCGATCGTCAAAATACATGAGCCGTTTGAGTAGTCTTCCGAAGAAGGGCGCCGAACGTCTGGCCTTCTTTCAGGACTATTTGGAGGACGAAGACCAGTTTCTGTCACAGGATGCCTATGACGAATTCGCGAGGGCGCCTTATCAGGACGTCATTGACCTGAAAGACAATATGGATCACGACCAGCTCGTTGGTTGGATCAAGACGCCGGACGTCCCGGCAAGCCACCGCCGATTGTATTTTGTGATGCTTAGCGTTTGCGGAGGCCCAGACGACCTGCCCATGCTGGAAGAGATGCTGAAGTCGGACGACCGTAAGGCAAAGAGCGGTTTGGACGCAATGGTCGGTTGTTATCTGGCTCTGACCGGGCCCAGCGGAATGCCGTTGATTGAAGACGTGTTTCTGAAAAACGAGAAGGCCGAGTACGCCGACACTTATGCCGCGATCATGGCATTGCGGTTTCACGGCACTGAGACTGATATCATTCCAAGGAAGCGCATTTTGGAGGGTCTGCGGCACATGATCGACCGTCCGCAATTGGCCGATTTGATCATTCCAGACTTGGCGCGGTGGGAGGACTGGTCGCCGATGGATCGGCTGGTCCGACTGTTCAAGGATGCCGACGAGAAGACCAGTTGGGTTCGCGTGCCGATTATCAACTACCTGCGTGCCTGCCCAAAGCCTGAGGCGAAGAAGTACATCGAAGAGCTAAAGGAAGTCGACCCGGATGCGGTGAAGCGGGCCAGTACGTTTTTCCCGTTCGGCGGCAGCATGGGCGCGCCAGACAGCAACGAAAGCTCGGCGGGCGGCGCGGCGACCGATTGGAGTCGTCATCAACTCTTCGCTGAGGCTACATGGGGCCGGGAGCCAACTGAACGCGGCGAAATCGCCTCGGTATCTTCTACGGCTTCTTCTATGGAGCCGTCCACTAGTGAACGGGCTCAGTTGCCGTCGAACCCTTTCCATTTGGTTGGCGTATTGTGGTTAGCTGGCGTCCTGTTGATGTTTTGCCAATGGCGAATTCTTGCTGGCGCTGGTCGCCGCCACTAGCGGGCGCGTCAATTCTGCAAATAGTGAACGTGTAAGAGGCACCCTGGAAAGGGCTTAGGATAGTAG
This sequence comes from uncultured Pirellulaceae bacterium, assembly GCA_964617665.1. GTDB lineage: Bacteria > Planctomycetota > Planctomycetia > Pirellulales > Pirellulaceae > JADHUC01. The sequence goes on along the minus strand of CAZUAH010000227.1, from coordinate 11,500 downwards.
AGACAAAATGACTACGAGCATGTACGAGGCCGAAGAGGTCCAAAACGAGGAATATCACCCCTATCGCTCTGTTAGCAAGGCAGCCGTAGTATCCCTGATCTTTGCGTTGGTTGCCCTTCCGTCGTTCTTTTGGCCCGCACTGTTGTTCTTGCCTGTGATCGCGATCCTGTTCGGGATCATGGGTCTATTCAACATAAGGCGGTATCCGCAGGAGCTTACGGGTCGGTTGACAGCCCAACTCGGAATGATCTTTGGCGCGATTCTCCTATTGGGTGGTTCGGCCCGAGCCGCGTACGAATACGCTACCGAAGTCCCAGAGGATTACACGCGCATCTCGTTTTCGGAGCTGCAACCGACGGACGAAGCCCCGCACCTGCTGATTTCGCCTAGGGCACTTGAACTGGATGGCCAGAAGGTTTTCGTCAAGGGGTATGTGTACCCGGGCGATCAACAGTACGGCCTCACGCGATTCGTGATGGTAAGAGACCTAGGAACGTGCTGTTTTGGCGGTCAGCCGAAGTTGACTCACATGATGGAGGTAAGGCTGCAGCATCCACTCACCATCGATTACGCCAAGCGCAAACGGAAGTTCGGCGGTACTCTCAGGGTCAGGTTGAAACCCGTCGACAAACTGGGCAACGTCATTTTCCAGCTTGATGCAGACTTTCTCCGATGACGAGGCTATTGCCCTGGCTTCTGCTCGCCCTAATCCTCTGCTGCGCGGCGTTCCTGCGACTTGTCCAGGTCAATGAGAGCCTCTGGCTGGACGAGCTTCACACTGCGTGGACGGTCGCGGATGCACCGGGCGAAATCGCCAGCCGTGCGGCCATCGGTAACCACAGCCCCGTGTATTTCTCGTTCGTCTGGGGCGTCACGAAAGTGGCCGGACTCAGCGAACTCGCGGTGCGATTGCCGTCTGCCGTCGCTGGCATCGCTCTTGTGGCTCTGGCCTGTTTTGTCGTCTTCCGGTGGACTGGCACTTGGTCCGCGGCGTTGTTCGCTGCGTTGTTGGCTTGCCTGGATAGGAACTGCGTCTTCTACGGCCAAGAAGCGCGTCCTTACGCCTGCCTTCAATTGGTCGGGTTGGCCCACATCACGCTATTCGGCAGTCTGGTGGTCGCGCCCACACGCATCAAGCGATTCGGCTCCATTGCGCTCGCGGTCTTCCTGTTCTACCTGCACTACACCGCAGCGTTGCTGTTCGTGGCCGAGTTGGTCTTCTATGTCGTACTGTGTGTCCGCAGAGCGTGGAGGCCCAAGTATCCGCTGTGGCAATTGCTGTTGGATTTCGCCATTGTCGCCGTGTGCCTTCTGCCGTCGGTGCCGCATCTCTTGGAAGTCGCTGAGCGCAGAAGCAACTGGGCCATGTTTGTGGGGCAGTCGCCGCCGTCGGCCGTTGTGAAAATGCTGCTACTGTACAACTACCAGCCTGTGCTGCCGTTGTTCTTAGTGGGCATCGCGATGCTAGCCGTCCGTTGGCGGCGTGGTCCGTCAGCCGCCCCGGCAGATTGTCCTCACATTGATGCTCGGCATGTCATTTTGGTTGCCTGCTGGTTCTTTGTGCCGCTTGGAATCGCGTGGGTGGCGACAGAACGCGATCTGGCTCGGCTTTTCTTTCTCCGATATCTCATCGTGACCGCCATAACGCCAATCATGTTCTCGGCGCTATGCTACGCGGCTTGCTCTGGAAAGATAGCCTGGAACGCGCGAGATCTGGCTTTGGCAATCTTCCGGAATCTCTGTGCCGTGGCGATAGTCGTCTTGGTCGTTAAGACTGGCGGTATGCGCGAGCAGTATCGCCATGACGCTCGCGTCATTGGTGATCGCAATCAAAATTGGCGGTCAGCGATTCAGGTACTGAACGACAAAGCGACAAATCCCAAGACGCCAATATTCGTCCGAAGCGGACTTATCGAAGCGGACCAATTCCACAACAGCAGCGATCATCGGTTGCGGGAGTACTGTTTGCTGCCCGCCCTGGGAATCTATCGAATCGAGCGAGAAGCCGAGACGCTTACACCGCTGCCCACTAGCACCACTGCCAATCTGAGCGACGAGAACCGTAAGGCCGTGGCAGATGCGGGCGAAGCGTGGTTTCTGCTGAGTGGGACGCCACGGCAGGTAAACAGAATGAAGATCCCGTTACGTCGCCGTTGGGAACCGTATCGTGTACGAGCGACTGTGGCCGAGCACCACTCATTCGGGAACGTGGCCGTGGTGCATCTGATCGTGACGCCCCGCGAACCAGGGCGGTAGGGGCAGCTAGAGCGCCTGTGGCGTATCCGTAGCGGTATTTTCGCCGGCCGGCCCCATGAATTATGGCGTCGGAGACGCTACACGTACGTGCGACTCGCACTAGCGGGACGCAGACTGCATGCGGCTGGAAAGGCGTGTGCGAGCGAACTGGACGGCCGCATTCAATACGGCGTCTTCCGCCTGTGCCAGATCGGCTTGGTTATCATCCACCGGCTTCTTGTCCACCTGGACCACCAAGTCGGGATCCACGCCTCGATTGCTGATCGGCTGCTTGCTGGGCGAGTAAAACTTGGCGGTGGTGAGCCGTACGCCGGCCTCGGATGTGATGAGCCTGAAGATACCCTGAACGGAGCCCTTTCCGTAACTACGCTCACCTATAAGTGTACCGCGCCGATGGTCACGGATGGCTCCGGCGAAAATCTCACTCGCGCTGGCCGTATCGCCGTCGATCAATACGATCAGCGGCACTCGCCAAGTTCCCGCGCCGTGTGCCCGGTAGTCGAAACACTCATGCGAATTCCTGCCTTGTGTCGAGACGATGTTGCCGGATGCCAGAAACCTGTCGGCTGCGTCAACAGCTGCCGTGAGCAGACCGCCAGGATTGCGTCTCACGTCCACGATCAAACACTGCATACCTTGGCGCTGCAAGTCCCACAACGCGGCATCCAAGTCGCGACTAGTGGTCTTCTGAAAGCTCCCCAACCGCATGTATGCCACTCCGTGTTCGGCATCAACAATCCTTGCTCCTTCGATGGCGGGAACCTCCACACGGTTCCGTACGAGTTGCATGCGTCGATGCCCGCCCCGACCATCGTCAATTGCGATCTCTACACTGCTTCCTTCCTGACCCTTCAGCAAGTTGGCAGCCTCATCAGTGGAGAGGTTTTCCATCGAGATCCCATCAACGCCAACGATTCGGTCACCAGTGCGCAACCCCGCCTGATCCGCCGGACTGCCCGTGATCACACCCACGATGGCAAGCGCCTGGCCGTCGGCTTTCAACTCGATTCCCAAGCCGACAAAGCTGCCCTCGATTTGACTGTGTACATCATCCAACTGTCCGCTTGTGAGGAAACAAGAGTACTGGTCCAAGGAACAAGCAGCACCGCTGGTGAACTCAAGGACAATCGCCGCAGGGGACAGACCTAGCTGGGAATTGGCCAGACGAGCCACATTGAGCGCGACCTCGGTGGCCTGCCGCTGATTGCGCACCTCCGTAACGTCCATTCTCCGCCTGATCTCATCGCGAAATGTGTTGATCGCCTCCTCAGACGCCAACAGCCCGTTATGCCTGCGAAAGGACGCTTCGGTCAACGCAATATCGACATTCATGACGCCGCGGCGAGCCAGCAATTGCCAGTCAGGCTTTTGAAAGTAGTGGGATTCGATCTTGCGTAGTACCTCGCCGTACAATTCCAGCGCAGAGTGCTCATTCAATCGCTTAACAGAAGATGTGAACGTGTCGTCGTCATAGCGTCGGCCCAGATCGTAGTGGATACGCGCCAGAGTCAGTCGTTCGCGCAGATCGCTTCGCCGCGGATGCTCCTTCAGAGCTTCCTCGTAGTGCGAGAGGGCCTCGCCCCATCGCCGCTGCGATTCGAGTTCGTGTCCGCGCTCTAACATCTGCGCGAACGCAGTCTCGTCGGTCAACGCATCGGCGGGAATCACCACCTGGGCGTCAAGACCGGCAGGCATCAACGCGATTGCTAAAGCCACGACAAGGGTCATGGAGAGATTGACGACCAGGCGCGCTGCTGCGTGTAGTTGGGCACTACGATTTCGCATGACCACTCCGCAAGGGAAGGAAAAAGCGGGAGCCGAACGTGCGAGACGCCGCCTCGTATGAGGAAGCGAACAGCCTCGCACGTCGGCTTCACCGTTTCAGGATGCTAAGTAAGCCGATGTGGGGCCGAGGGGGTTGGCGGCTGCAATTCTTGGCCCGCTGGAACATACCTTACGCTATGCTAACCGTCAAAGAATTCGGCGAAGATCTTCGCGGCGGGGGCGTTGTGCGTCTTGTGCCACCCGCACAACCCGAACACCAGCGATTCGTTTAGCCGAATCAGTAAGGTGTCTTCCACGAAAACCTGTTACGCCGATTGCGCATCCTGGCGCAGCGGTGCGTCTTGAACCGACGACCTTGTGTCGTCACAGCAATACTACGCATGTCCACCTGGGAAGGCAAACAACTCGTCCGAGAAAGGACTCTGCTTGCGAGTCTACCGTTTTACTTCGTAGTAATAGGTCTGATAGGTTCCATCGATAGAGAAGCTCCCGTCGGACGTGACGTCGACAGCCGTTTCGGTGGGGACCCCATAGATATCCAGTGCTCGTACCTGGACCGGCGTTGGGCCCTTCAGCTGAAGAGATGCCTGCACAGGTTCCATCAAGAGAGGTGGACCGCCCATTTGCTCCAAACGCGACCAGTCGCCGTTGTACACTGCACCCGTCTGTTTGTCCCGAGCCATCGCGGTAATCAGGATGTGGTTCGAGCGTTCCAAGGCATCATCGTCCAGCGGTGTGAAGATGAGTGACACGAACGGAGTATGGATCGTGGCAGTCACGCCAGGCAGTTCCACAACGCGGCCTTGCGCGAAACCAATCACGCCCTGAGTCTTGGCCGAACGTACCTCGACAAGCCGGTCGCCATAGCGCCAGACAAGCTCGCCCGTGGTCGACGTTATCGCCTCTGCCTGTTGATCCCAATGCGGTGACAGATTCTGCTCGAGCACCGACTCTTTGCCAAAGGCGATCGTAACGCGGCCGATCGCGACGGCTTCCGGCGGAGTCGCCAGTTTGCCAACCAATTCCTTTTCGTCGTGACTACCTCCGGACAACGCCTGCCCAAGAACATCCCTACCGGCGAAAACGTCATCGCGTGTCAAGCGTCTTACCGCGACGGAATCGCCTTCCTTGATGTGATTGTTGTGCACAGCACAGGCCAACGCTGGAAACTGCCCCAGATAGTGCGGCGTCTCGGTAACGTACTTGCGCAGGTTCGGCCAGCCGTCGCCCATGCGATGCGAACCGCAAGCGAAGTGATAGACTGCATCCCAACCCTGAAGCCCCATGCCGTAGAAGGCGTACAACGGCGCGGCCTCGGCTTTGAACGGCGCTGGCGGCATCATCGACCATTCGCTGATACCGAACGGCCGATCTTCCACTTGAAACAATGCGAGACTCAGAAGCCCACGGCCTGGCTGATCCAGATGAGTCTGATTGCTGACATTGCCTTCGACTATCGCGTGCCCGCCGGCACCGCCTCCGAAGTAGTTGTGGCGGTCGATCATGTCCGCCGCCGTATCGGCGTACAGATTTGCCATACTGGCCGCGGGGCCACCGGATTTCCAGGCCGTCGTCACCGTAACACCGCCGAAGCCGGCTTGTCGAACTTCGTTCTCTCGTCGTGCGTAATAGTCTCGCTGTAATCGAGCCAGAAACTCGATGTAGTCGCCTGCACGGCGCTGTTGGCCCTTGAATTCGTGCAGCGGCCCATCACTTCCCCAATGGTACGCGCCCATCAACCCCAGCTCACCGGACTCCCATTTGTCGTCGCGATCCCAGCGGTCGCTCCATGCCTTTGCCACCGCCGCTTGGTCGCCGTATTTGTTCTTGACGAACTGGAAGAACATGCGACGCACAGCCTTGGCGAACAGCGGATATTTGTCGCCTCGCAAGGAATTCAACGTGTGGAAGAACACATTGCTTTCATTCTGGAACTCCAAAATGGCAAGCGCCGGATCGTCTTTGTATTTCAGCCCGGTGTAACGATTGGTATGGTTCAACAGCTTGTCGAAATAGCGGAACGCAATGTCCTGCAGGCGGCGGTCCAGGTTGATGAAGTCGTTCACGACGATCGCCTGCCGGTTGCCATCATGGTGCTCGTCACCTCGATCCAACTCAGCAAAAAGGTCGGGATCATATCCATCGTGCTTCTGCAGGAACGGCCCGTGGTGCGGATAGATGACCGACCACGTCGTGTATATGCCTTGCTCCTTTAACGCGGCGAACCAACGGTCGTATTGATCCAGACGGTCCGCGTCAAAGTCCCCGTTCGCATCCAGCAGCCCGGCCGCGTTGACCATGGTATGCTGGCGAACCAAGTTGATTCCGTGCTTGCGGAACCACTTCGCCGCCTGCACCATCTCGTCCGGGCTCTTGTCGCCAGGCCCCGTGTTGATAGCCCAAAACTTGGTGGCACCATCAGCTTGCTCGAAACGTAGTCGCGGTCCGTCGCGTTTCAGGAAGCCCTTCTCGCCCGCCGGCGCCTCGATCAAATGACTCATGTCGATCACCGAGTCCGGCGACAACGGATCGTCGTCGAAAATCACGGGAAACCATTCTGCGGGACCGGCACTGCCGGATTTCACCGACGGTTTGCGGGCTCCGCTCGGGACAAAGGGGATGCGGACAAATGTGAAGCAGTCGATTGCACCGTGATTCTGCAATCCGCTGTCCATCCTGAATTCAATCGTGTGCTTCCCCGCGGATAGATCGACCTTGCCTACCTTGACCCACGTGATGAAACGCATGTCCGGCTTGTTGTCGGACGCGATGTTCATCAAACCGCGTTGGTCCTTGGTCAGATCGATGGCTGACCATTGTCCGCTGCCGTCCAGCCTGTAAGACAGATTCGCACGAAGCGGGTTGGCTCGCATCCAGAAGTTGAACGTATCGGCTTCGACCACATCGAATTCGTAGCGAACCGTGCCAACATGGTCATCGGAATAGTTGGAGATCCACCGGCCGCCCGACAACGTGTCCTTTTTGACATCGTCGTACCAACCGTGCGGCTTGACACTCTTAACCCTGGCCGATTCACCCTCGATCCAGATCGCGTCTTCCGGACCGGCGGGAGTCTCTTGTGATGCCCCGGCAGCACCCGGCTTGGTCGCTCCTGACGGCACCCAAGCATCGGTCGTCAAGCAGAAGCAGTCGATCGCCCCATGATTCTGTGCCCCGGAGTCCATGCGAAACTCCAGCGAGTTCGCTCCGGCCTTCAATTGAACGGCACCGACCTTGGCCCACGAGATGAACCGAAGATCGGGCTTGTTGTCGGCCGCGATATTCATCGCACCGCGTTGGCCTCGCGAAAGATCGATCGCCTGCCACTGGCCGTTGTTCAATCGATAGGACAAAGAGGACTTGACGTGGTTGGCTCGTAGCCAAAACGTGTACTCGCCGGCACTCGTTGCATCGAAATTGTATCCAGCCAACCCCTGCTTTCGCGCATCGAAATGGCTGATCCATTGTCCGCCCGACAAAACTTCCTTCTTAACCTGGTCATACCAAGGATGCCGCGTCGCCTGCTTCGTCTGCGCATCTTCGCCCTCGATCCAGATGGACTCCCCGTGCAGCGAGCTAGCGATAGTCAGGAGGACGACAATCAGCCAAATCTGTCGAGCGTTCATGCAAAACTCCGTATGTAACTGATGCCGCTTGTAGGCTTCCGAGAGCATCTTCAAGTTCGATGGTGCGAGAAATATTCTTGCCAAACATAGTCGTGCCAAGTTCGGTCCAGGCAAGAATATAGCGGACAAGAATATGCCGTCAAAGGAATCAGGTGCTCCAGCGGATCGCACGCCGCAACTCAAGTCGCGACGATGTTGCCGAATCGCCTCACCATTGCCGCGTTCTCGGCCGGCTGGTCGCTGTAACGATCGTAGATTCCCACAATGGCGGCATCAATGGACTTGATCGATTCGTACGTCTGCCGGAATGCTTGCTCGACCCAGTGGCGTCGATCCGATAGCCGACCGGCGGCAAGGAATTTGAAGGCCAGACACGGCCGATCGGTCTGTTGCATGGCCTTGAACATGCGCGGCGGATCCTCCTCCAGGTAGACCTCGCGCTCGGGAATTGGAGTGTATCCCATCAGTTCCTTCAATTCGTCCCTGGTGCGATGCCGTTCGTAAACGCAGGTCATGTAGTAGTCCAGATCCCAATCCTTCGACTCGATGGTATCTACCACGGCAGGCATGTGCGTCGACACACCGACTTGCAAGCCAGCATCTCGTACTCGTTTCAAGTAGTCGTGCATGTCGTCGATCTTGCCGCTCTTGAACAGGCGGTCAGTCACTTCGCCGTGATGAGCGATGGCGATACATCCTCCGTCCTTCAATTTTTGGATGCCCGACGGGTCGCCAGCCGCAATGGCGATGTAATGCATCTTCAAGCCTTGGTCGACGAAATCTCTGTACATCTCGATATTGCCCAGGCCGGACTGCCAGCAGTTGATGCCCACCTGCTCGCACCGCCGCAGGGTCTTCAGAATCTGCTCGGTCGTGTAGTACGCACGCATCTCATAATTGACGAAGCATGACAAATGCGAGCCGCCGCCGAAGCAGTTGTTGCCGCAAATCAACCGCGAAATCGAGTGTGGTCCCAGCTTGATTTGAGGCAGGGCCGAACGGTCGGTCTGCGCCCCAGCCACACTAGACGCACTTGCACCCGCGGCCAGTGCCACCGGAAGCGTCCCGGCCTTCTTCAAGAAATCACGCCGACCGTCGTCGTGCTGCTGTTCGGGTCGTTGCCCATTGCCTGATGCGTTACGCCTGCTATAGGCCACGGCTTATCCTCCATTCAAGCCCATCGGAATCGTCGCCTTCAAACATCCGCATAGTCTAACACGGTCGCCCTTTTCTTGCACGCCTTGTGGTGTTTTGCGTCTGGCAACTAATTCAGCTCCCTTGGCCACCACCGACCGCCATCACGTGCGACAAGGTGCGCAAATACAGGACACCGTCGGCCACGGCCGGAGTGCTGTGGCTGGGTTCCTCCAGATCGGTACGGCCCAGAATCTTGAACTCGTCAGCTACGGCAAATACGACCACTTCGCCACCTCGGGAAATGATGTAGATCCGATCCTCGATGCAAATTGGCGAGCCAAAGTAGTTACCATCTATACGTTCGCGCCACAGACGCTCGCCACTCGGCGCATCGATACAGCTCGCCACACCACCGTCGCTGACAAAGAACAGTAAATCGCCCTTCGCAATCGGCGTGGGGACGTAAGGCAACGAGTCCTTGATTTCGTAGGCCAGTTTTGCCTCGGTACCAACGGCGGGATCGCCCGGTTTGACGGCAACCATCCGCTTACCGCCGCGACCGCCTCCGCATTGCGAGAAGATCAAACCCGACGCGAGCACCGGCGACCCGACCACTCGGATTTCGCCAAACACATCGCCCAGTTCCCAATTCGACTTGCCGGTCTGTGGATCCAGGCTGCTGACACCGTGTGCGCTGGACGCAAAGATCAACTGAGCAGGCCCGTCGCCGTCCCGATAGATGAACGGCGTCGCGTACGCCGTCTTCACCATTCGCCGGTCGGTCTGCCATCGCGTCTTACCGGTCAGACGATCCAACGCGACGATTGAACTTGGGCCAGTCTGTTCGTTGGGCAAGATCAACATGTCTCCGCACAAAATCGGCGACGCACCATAGCCGTGGTCTCCGTTAAACGGCCCCAAATCGCGCCGCCACACTTCGTTGCCCTCTTTCCGGCCGAGTGCCACAACAGCGTACTCGTCGGGCGTACCCCAAGCCATGTACACGTGGTCGACGTCCACCGTCGGCGTCGCGGTGTCGTATGCGGTTGAGTTAGCCAAGTCGAATGTTGTCGCGCCAAAAGACTGCTGCCAGATCACGCTGCCATCCGCCGTTTTCAGGCAGTGGATATGCCGAGTGCCGTCCTCCTGATTGGCCGAGGTGACGAAGACTTGCTCGCCAGAGATAACCGGCGAAGCGTTGCTGATCCCTGGCAGTTCCACTCGCCACTTGTAGTCGTTGTTGGTCCAGGTCGTGGGAATCCCACTGGCGTCACTCTGACCAGTACCATTTGGCCCCCGGAAGCGAGTCCAATCATCGCCAACAGCCAGCAAGGGCAGCCATAGTACCAACGCAAACAACAGACAGACGTGACGAAGCTTCATGACATAATCTCCTTTGGACGTCAGCGGGCGGGCAAGCGTCTCGGATGCAAAACAGGTTGGGTGGAAGTTGCGGTCAGGAGGGTGGGGGGTGAAGAATTTCTGTCACCTCTCCCGCTCAGCGGGGGAGGCAGGACGCAGTAGCGGCCGGGAGGGGGCAAGGGCTTACGGTTTTTGAACTGCACATACGGCCCCTCTCCCAGGCCTTTTCGGCCCGACCTCTCCCACTGGGAGAGGTGGACAGAATTGACGAACGTAACGGCGGTTGTCGTCCGATTCTCAGTCGCGGGACGCCATGAACAACCGCAAGATGTACCAGAACAACAGGGCCACTGCAGCGAACAACGCCAACGACGCCGCAACGTGCTGGCCGATACGGTAGTGATGCAGCACATTTGACGTCGAATACAGAATGTACCCACACGCCAGGGCGATCATCGCGTAGGTAAAAATCGGCCCAAGAAGGTCAGCCCGGAAGACAATGGCGACCACAATCAGTCCCATCGCCGCAAAACCGCCGAATATCAAGATGCCACGCAGGAACGAGAAATCCTTGCGCGTGACAAACACAATTCCAGTGAGCACGCCGAACAGCAGCAGCGTGGTGACGGCGGCAGTTGGAATGATCCCTGTGTCTTTCAAGTTCGCAAACCACAACAAAGGAACAAAAATCACCGCCTCGGCCACCACGTAGAGCCCCAATCCGCAATACTGCTTGGCCGGCGAGATGGCCGACGATGCCCAACTGTTGGCGATCCAACTTACAACCATGAATAGCCCAAGTACCACCAGCCAACTGTATTGAGCACCGATCATCCTCATGACTAGACCATCGATCCCTGGGAGATTCAGCAGGATGGCCTCAAGGACAATGAAGGCCGTGATTGCCCCCGCCAAGTGGATATACGTCTTGGCGATGAAATCCGCCCGCTCGTCGGCAGCGGCGTGGGCGGCAAACGTTGTCCCCGGCGAAGCATAAGGGTTGTCGGCGTAGCTCATATCATTCCCTCCATTTGGTTTCGTTAAGGCTTTCACAGATAAGAGAAGTATACCGCCTTATGCGACCAAAAGGCCAGTCTAAATGGCCATTTCTGCGTAGTCCCTGCGATTTCTGCATGTGTGTGGCTGGGGTCGATCCACGAGGAACGAGTGGCGAGCCCCCAGTGAGTCACTTCTGGAGGCTCGGCGCTCGTCCCAAACGCCTTGACCGCAGCCACCCGACTTCTCGTCTCGATGATTCGCAAGCATTCCGTTACCGGTCTTCGGGAGGGCGAAGCTCCCGCTGAGCCGTGTCTTCCCGCGCTTTCGGCTCGGCG
>CAZUAH010000226.1:3103-21386 GCA_964617665.1 uncultured Pirellulaceae bacterium | reverse complement strand
GTCGCGGCGCGGAAAAGCAAATCCTGGATCGCATCCGATCGCTAGGCACGAATCTAATCGTCGTTCAGGCGGCCCAGGCACGGACCTTCGCTGGCCGCGATCGGCAATCGGAAACGGTCACGGCGCTGACGCTCAACGACGCGCATGCGATCACCGAGGAATGCCCCTCGGTTGCGTTGGCCGCGGCGGCAGTCAGCAAGCCCCTGACCGCCTACTGGCAATCCAGGAAGGCAACGACAACCGTCGAAGGCCTGGCCATTGACGGATTCGAGATCCGCTGCATCCCGCTGGCGACTGGCCGGTTCTTCGACGAAACGGAGGAGCGTTCGCGAGGGCGCGTCGCCGTGGTTGGACCAACGGTTGTGGAAACGCTGTTCGGCGAGACCGACCCGGTGGGCCAGCGGATACAAATCGAGCGGGTTCCGTTCGAGGTGATCGGCGTTCTGGAAGCACGAGGCTCCAGTTCCTTCGGCTCCGACCAGGACGACATCATTCTGATCCCGCTGGAAACAGCGATGCGCCGGCTGATGAATATCACCTACATTCATGCCGTTTACGTGCAGGCAAGTCACCGCGATGCAATGGAAGGAGCGGAGCAGGAAGTCACAGATCTGCTTGAGGAACGTCATCAACGACGCCGGCGATCGAATACTTTCACCATTCAGAATCAGGCCGACCTGATCGAGACCGAGCGAGAGACGACCCGATCGCTTACGTTTCTGATCGGCTCCGTGGCAGGGATAGCGTTGGTCGTCGGTGGCGTGGGGATCTTGGCCGTTATGCTGATGGGAATACGCGAAAGGACTCGCGAGATCGGTCTGCGGCGGGCCGTCGGCGCGCGCCGTCGAGACATCGTCGCGCAATTCCTGCTCGAAGCCGCTCTGCTGTCGAGCGGCGGTGGGTTGCTTGGTGCCGCCGTCGGCATCGGCGCAAGTTATGGTGCCGCAACGTTATGGAATTGGGAGACTGTACTCTCCTGGCCGTCCGTCGCCATCGGCCTGATCTTCTCGGTCTCAATCGGAATTCTCTTCGGCATCTACCCAGCGTTCAGAGCCGCCAAGCTCGAGCCCATCGAGGCACTCCGAGGAGAGTAGGGGCAAACTCGGACAAACGAAGAAACGGACAATGTGGCACGTGCCAAGAAATGGCAGATGGAGTGTGTGCCGCTCTGGTCGATTAGATGGCGATGAGGGCGACCACTCCAAGGGAAAAATAGGCGAGCACTAACCGCCAATCTAGTCGGACTCGTTCTTGAAAACCGCCTTCCGTATCCATGACACTCTCCCTATTGCTTTCTTAGTCATGGGAATTATCGCCAGGAAATGTGAAGCATGTGCGAACGTCATGTTAAGATCGCGTTAAGTTTCCGTCCTTCGCCGTCGCTCGGCGATCCAGTACCAGGTAACCAGCGCTAACCAGATAGTAGCTAAAACCAAGGCGACATAGGAAAGCTGGCGCACCGAAATCAGGGGGACGGCGACGAGGATTCCCACCGCTGCCAGGGCCTCGGAGGACGGTTTGACGATACCATACACGAGGGCGATTGCTTGCCGCCGCACGCCCTTGGACATGGGGGCGTACAGCAATTGCATGCCTATATCGTTCAGCCCCCTTCTCAACACATCGCACCCTTTTGCCGCCGTAATCGCCGACAGGACAATGCGTTGAGCAGACGCGACGAGCGTGCAGAGGCTGGCCGCCCCCAGTGCGAACGGCAACAGCATCAGTGTTGGCATGACACCTAGTCGGTGGATGATCCTGCCGGCAAAAACTAGCTGGGTCGCCCCCGTCAGCAAGAACACGATGGCGTAGAAGTATCCGAAGTAGGTGGTCAACCTCGCGGTCAACCTCGCTTCATCGTCCGCAAACTCCTCGCGCGCGGCCACCTTCCATTGAAACTCAACCAATGTGCTTACCAACACGGCCAGACATACCAAGCTGGCTATCAGAATCAGTGGTGGAGTGCGCATGGGTTCCACCGGTTCATCCAGATCCAGGCCATCGCCACCGAATTCCAGAGGTGCGTTCGGTGCACCGGCGGACGCAACGCGACCGCTTCGCAGAAACAGAATTGGCGCAAACGCGACCAAATCCATGGCTGCTGCAAGGTACATCAGATCTTCGGTGGCTATCCGCTGCCCGAGCCAGCCTACAAGCGAGCCCAATATGATTCCAGCTCCGGTGGCGCCCAGAGCAACGATGGCGAAGACGCTTCCTCGCCGACCGTGGGTGAACTGTTCATTCAATAGCGTTGTGAAAAGAACGGACCCGATTGCACCGCGAATTTGAGCAAAGACGTAAACGCCGGCAAGCAGCGGCAACGAACCGGGGTATCGATGCAACAGTGTTGGAAGAGCCAGTGAAATCACCGCGTACGACGCCAATGTCCAACGGACGATGCGTCGTAGCGACTGTTGCCTTGCCGACCGGCCGTACAGGATCGACGCCAGAGCCACGGCGCCGGCCGCGACCATGTACATGGCTGGAAGCTTATCGATTCCGAATTCTTGGCTTAGGAACAGGCTGTCAGCGACCGTTCTGGCCGTCACATACCCGCCGGCGCTTCCAAACACGTAGATGAACAACAACAGAGCGGTCGGGCGATCTTCGGGGGGGACATCTACCAAGCCAGCGAGCGGGAAGCGAACCAAACCGGCAAGTCGCTTTTTGCTTGGTGGCTCCATCTGACCTTCGAGGCCTTCCGTTGCATCGCGCAAATCAACAGCGCGGGTAGGTTGGTACAGATACCGACGCCGATTGCGCATTATTGGCGGGGCGCTGGATCAGATAGTATACCCACCGAAGCCAAGGGCATGAAAGAACCCGCGTGGTTGCTGGAACGCTCTAGCGGCTATTCTGCACACGGGCAGAGTGCTAGACGCCCTTCCTTGGCCACTTGTTCGCAGTGCATTTCGGCCAGCAAGCGGTGAGTCCACAGCGGCTCGAAGCGGTATTTCGCAGGGCCCTCATCACGCGGGTCGGTGATCACCAAACCCGAGCCATTCAAGATGCGTTTCACGCTGAAAACCCGCTCTTGACCCTCATGAGCCGTCGTTACAGAGTCGCCGTCGCGAACGGTGAAGTACCCAATATCGTCGATTGCGCCGTCTTGCAGATGCTTCAGGGCCACGCGCCCCAACAAGGACAAATACAGATCGAGGTGGGCTCGTCGCTCGACGCTGGGGCGGTCGTGCACTTTCGTTTCACGGATCAGCCATTCCTCCAGGTACGCCCGGGCGATTCGGCGTTCGTCGTACTGGCGTCGCTCAAGCGCCTCTTGCTGAAGAATCTCTCGGATCATCCCGTTGCCGGCCAAGTTGTGCAGTGCACTGCGTACAAGGGGTCGCTCACTCGCGCATTGCACGAAGGCGTCGTGAACTTCGGGGCACATGCTGTCGTTTTCTGCGCACGTGACCGACTGAAACATCCCATTGCGACAGAATCCACTTTCGACCCAGTTCGCATAGGCATCAAGCGGCATCTTGCTACCTTCTCTGCCGTCGGGTGCCCATGACAGTTGATACTTCCACGAATGATAATTCCAACTGGAAACGGCCAGATCCCCAGTCGTGCGAAAAGCCGGAGAATTCAACAGATGCAATTCGACGTTTGCGTCCCCAAGACACTCTCGATTCTTGAGCCAGAAACCTCGAAATGCGAATCCTCGTCCGAAAACGGCAACGTGGACGAATTGCCGATCACCATGATTGACAAAGTCCGCGACTTGCTCCAAGGCCCATGCGTAGTCGTCGGGGTGAATCTCGTCCAACGAATCGATTACGAAGAAGTTGGCATTTTGTGCTTCCAGGTACTCTCGCAGACGTGGTTGGCTTTTGTCGGACACGGACTTCAGACGGCTTATCACGAGGTCGTCGGTGGCCAAGTCTGCTTTGTCCTCGACAACGCCGCCTTCGGCCCACTCGTCATACAATTCGCCAATGTCAAACTTGCAGACGGCAGTCTTGGAAAAGCCCTTGTCGGACACCTTTCCTTTGATGAAGGTCTTCCCAACGCCAGCCGCTCCGGCCACGAGCGTCAACGCTCGGTAGTTCGACGTGGGTTCCCGGCGGAATGTTTCCTTCGCGTCCTCCAGACGGTCTCGCAGCGGACGGTTTTCCGCCCAGTAGTAATCGGGCAACTCAGCATGGCGATTCGGCCCGTCAACGAAGGGGCTGGGGAGCACACGCTGTTCGATCTCTCGAAGAAGGGAGGTGTCCAGCTTTGGCGCCGTGTCGGGAGAATCCACACGTGGCTTTAGTCTAGTCGCTGCCACAGCGCGATCGTAACAAGAGAGTGCGGCCTCGTCGCCCTCAGCGGGCGATATGCCGCAGCCGCCGGCGACGGCAAGAATTGCAGTGAAAAAGAAAAGGAGGCAACATTCAGCAATGTTTGGTCGCTTCACCGGTGTTAGTTCCTTCCGTCCTGTCCAACCGTTCCTACACAAAGGCACTTCCTATACCGAGGCGTTTGGGGTGAGTGTACCAACGGAGGAAACGGGCTGCCAGCAAAGCCAGATCAACTTCACGAAAGCTTCATGAAGTTCACCAGAAATTCACAAAACCTTGCTTGGCCACATCGTCCTGAGTGACTCCGCTTTGGGTCGCAAGAGAAAAGCAGAACGCCGTCACATTGGGGCATAAGCAACGCGCAGTTTTATCCAGAGAGGGGACTCGCGCGATTCGGCTTGTACAGGTTGTGATGGTCGTAAAGCTCTCGGCGTCCGGATGCTCCAAAAAGAAGGGTATTGTTAACATCTCTTAATATTCTGCCTGTGCGGGTTGTCCGATTCTGTGAAATGCAACGGTGACGTTGGCCTCTTCACCAGCCAACATGGTTTGCATTTGTAACACGGACCAATCCACGTACGGAGACGGAAAATGAAACGGTTCAGAGCGACGCTTATCGTTCTGTGCGGCTGCCTGGCCCTAATGGCCACTGAAGGCCGGGCGCAGGATCCCTATATGGCATTGGACCACGGCCCTACGGTCACCCTTACGGAAGCGTCTTATCACAACATCATGTCCCGGCTGGAGGCTTTGGAGACCACGTACCAGGAAGGCGATGGATCGGGCGGCTGGGAGGAGGTTGACATCATTTCCAAGCCGACCATGAAGGTCTCGGGACGTTTGCATTTAGACCACTGGGGCTTTCCGAACGACTCCGAACTGGCGAACTTCCTGGACACGGCGGACCCTGCTGCCAGTCCGAGCGACATGATCGGTTTTCGCCGGTTGCGATTCGGGTTCAAGGGAAATATCAACGAGACGATGATCTACAAGATCGAGATGGACTTCGCGGCTGCGAGAGACGGTTCGTTCAAAGATGCCTACATCGGCTGGACCGAACTGCCCTTCTTTCAGACTGTGTTGATCGGTCAACAGAAACGGCCCTACGGTTTGGATCATATGAACAGCAGCCGCTACAACACTTTCATGGAACGCCCTTACGTCGTGGAAGGTTTCAATCAGGATGCTCGCCGCATGGGCTTGTGCTCGTACGGCACGACGGAAGACGAAGATTGGAATTGGCGGTACGGTGCGTTCTTCCTGCGGGACAATGCGAAAGATGGCGTCCAGTACACGGACAATTACCAGTCAGAATTCGCCGCGCGATTGGCGAATACAATTTGGTACGACGAGGCATCTGATGGCCGCGGCTATGCGCACTGGGCCATATCAGGTTCCGCAGCATTCCCTGGCGGAGGCCCCGATGCAAGATTCATCACCCGACCTGAGGCGAGAACCGATGGGAAATGGTTCGACACAGGTGCCATTGCTGGCGTGCAGACCTATCAATTGGCGGGCCTGGAAGGCGTCCTGAATCTCGGTTCGCTATCGATCGTCAGCGAGTACATGGGTGTGCAGGCCCAACGCAGCAACGCCGGCGACCTGGATTTTGGCGGTGGCTACATCTACGTAGCCTACTTCCTGACGGGAGAATATCAGCCCTGGGAACGCTACTCCGGCACGATCGGCCGTGTCAAACCGCATGAGAACTTCTTCCGCGTGCGGCGTGGCGAGGGCGGCTGCGGCGGCGGATTGGGCGCCTGGCAGGTTGCCGTCCGATACTCCCATGGCGATTTCAGTGACGACGACATCTTCGGCGGCGTCGGCGACAGCGTCACCGCGGGCTTGAATTGGTGGTGGAACCCCCACGCCCGAATGCAATTCAACTTCATCTACGGCAGCATCGACCAGCGGGCGGCCGTTGGCGGAGCACCACTTGCCGCCGGCCTTGCAACGAGTGGCGAATACACCGTATTCGGAACCCGGTTCATGTGCGATTTCTAGTCGGATCAGGAGCACCAAAACTATGCGTTATTTCTTACATGTAATCGTTGCAGTCGCCCTTACGTCGATGACCTCGGCGGTATTCGCGAGCGATGGACCCGGTGAAAATTCTGATTGCGGCGGCAGATGTATCGTCCGCTGCCCCAACTGCTGCCACGACTGCGTCTTTTCCGTCAACAAGGAAAAGGTGCCTAAGACCTTTTACGACGTGGTATGCAAAGATATTTGTATCCCGCGGATCGTCTTCCCTTGGCAAAATGGCTGCTGCAGTTGCACCAAAGGCGATAAGGATGGCGACGGCAAGGACGGCTGCTGTGCCATCCACAACGGTGCCAAGACGAAATCCGTCCGCGTGCTGAAAAAGTACAAATACGAGTGCTCGGAGTGCAAGCACAAGTGGACGCCGGTACCGAAAGGCAGCGCCGGAAAGAAGGTCACCAAGCGGATTGATTTCGGCCCCAAAGATGACGTCCCGCCACCACCCAGTCGCAAACGGAATGATCTACGGCAAACCCGTCGTTAATAGAATGGCGTCGCATACCGAATAGAACGACAAGACTCCGTTTCCGACAAAGTCTGTCGGACCCGCAAACTCGACTCTCCCTGAAAACGCCTTCCGCCTCCGGGCGGGAGGCATTTTGTTTTTTCTTGCCCACTTCCCGTCGTTCCCTTGCTCTAGCCACCACATAAGCCCGCCTGTGTCGACGGTCGATACTCACTCAGTGCCTGCATGCGTACGAATTGTATCGATATCGAAAAGTGGACGCCCCAGCAGGTCTACTTGACTGCCAGCCGTTGCGCAGCCGGCAAACTCGCCGATTTCGGGCTGTAGCGTTTCGACCTTCGACATGGCACTTGACGGAATGATCCGAAGGTAGTGCGGAGCTTGCTATTGTTCGTTTTTGGCTACAGGCCGGTCGAATTTCTGATTAGAAGGCATTTTATGAAGCATATTGGTCGTGACTGCGTGCGCCAGAACGCGGGCTTTCCCGAAAACGGTCCGCACTCTGCCGAACGCAGCTACACCATTGAAACGCCCTCGAATCGTTATTCTAAACCAAACGGGTGAATGGCGCCCTAAGGTGATACGGACTCACACTTACTGCACGGAGGCAGCCTCTATGCGTTTGCCATTATGGTTTCGTTGTGTCGCCGCATTAGGCATTGCGGCGGCGACAACCCAATCTGCTCCTGCCCAGCAGAACGACGCCACACTACTCAAGCGACTGGACGCCCAGGATCAACGGATTGCGGAATTGGAGGAAATGGTCGCGCGGCGTCCACTCACTCAAGAGGCGAGTCACGAGCGCTACACGCAGCAAGAAGATCCCGGTTGGATCGACGCGCATACTCAGGTGTGGACCCACAACATCGGCGGCCGCCTGATGTACGACTATGCGAATTTCTACAATCAGAACGCCGATAGCCTTACGGACTTCGGCAACATTCCGACTTACGGCGAATTTCGTAGCGTCCGGTTGTTCGTGGAAGGCTCCGGTTACGGCGTCTACGACTACAAGGTCGAGATGGATGTCGCTTCGGAACTCGGAACATTTGATGACCCGGCCATTCGCATGGAAGACGCCTACCTGGCAATCCGCGATGTCCCGATTCTCGGGCGCGTCGTGATGGGAAACCAGAGGGTTCCTTTCAGCCTGGACGCGTTGACCCGCATGGAGCACATCATGTTCATGGAGCGGGCCAAGCCGGTCGAGGGCGACGTAGCCTATACGGTCTTCAATACACTCGGGCCGACCGACGGCGACGTGAGCCTTCGCCGCGTCGGCATTGCTGCCTATAACCATTCGCTCGAGCCCAAGTTTGCCATCCAATACGGCGCTTTCTTCGAGGACATCGACCCGCTGGAGAAGCAGCGGGTCAACGATGATCAGGGCTTTGAAGTGGCGATGCGCGGTGTGTGGTTACCCATGTACGCCAACGAGGGACGTCAGTTGATCCACCTGGGAGCCGCCATCGACTGGGTCGATGATGCCGACGATATCATCTACTTCGGCCACCGACCGGAAGTCCACGAAGGCCCCATCACGTCGGCCAGTGGTGTCTTCGTTGGCCCGGGTGAGTACTACCGCGTTGGCGCGGAAGCTGCCGCCGTGTTTGGGCCTACATCGGTGCAAACCGAGTACTTCTACACCCACGTGCCGGGGCCCAACCTGAACTACCACGGTGCCTACGTTCAGGGGAGTCTATTCCTCACGGGCGAGAACCGCGGCTACGATCCGCACATGGGTGTGTTCGACCGCGTGAGGCCGTTGGAGAACTTCTGGTTGCTCAACACGCCAGAAGGCCACTCGATTGGTTCCGGGGCGTGGGAGTTGGCGTTTCGCTGGTCGTATGTCGACATGACGGACGGTGGCGGTGGATTCCCGTTCCCCGGACCGTTCAACATCGCTGGCACCGAGAACAACTTCACGTTTGGCGTGAACTGGTACTGGAATCCCTATGCTCGCATGATGTTCAACTACATTCACGCGAGGGATGCCTATGTTGCGGGTCCTGCGCCGAATCCGGAAATGGACATCTTTGCCGTCCGGTGTCAAGTCGATTTCTAGTGAACCACGTCCACAACGGCGTACGACTGAACCAAGAATCCGATAGGAGAAATACACGATGATTATTGCCAGGACAACTTTGGCAACACTACTTGCCGTTGTCATAGCCTCGGGCGCAGCCTTTGCCCAGTCGCAAAAGGACGGCGGAACGAAAGGGGGCGAAGACGGTTGCGGCAAGGGAAGTTGCTGTGACGGCAAAGACAAAGGCCCCTGCCCCAAAGGCTGTGGCCTGCACAAATGCTGCGACGGGCCGGGTAACTGCAAACGCGAATGCGGGACCAAGGAGCTTAAGAAGAATTGTTACAAGGTCGATTGCGTCACCGTGTGCTTGCCCACACGGCCTTGCCTTGGCGATCCGACCTGCGGATGTGGTAAAGGCGACAAGTGTGGCAAGGGCAACGGCTGCGGTCCATGCGGTGACAAGGGCGATAGCAAGGACGGCGACAGCGGCTGCAGCAAGTGCGGCGGCAAAGGCGGCCTGTTCGGTGGCGTCGGCCTGTTCGCCTGCTGCGAGTGCCGAAGCCGCGTCAAGAAGCGTCTATACGTGAAGGAAGTGACCGTCGGCAAGGTCCCGGTCAGCAGGTGCGTCGTCGACAAGGCTGGTGAAGACAAAGGCACAAAACGGATCAAATTCGGTCCCAAAGATGATGAGGTTCCGCCACCACCAGTCGCAAACCGCATGATCTACGGCAAGCCCATTGTGGAACGAGCGGTGTCGTACATCGAATAGGACCCTATGCACCGATTCCGACATGATCTGTCGGGCCTGCTAATTCGAGACTCCCCAAGAGCGCCTTCCGCCTACCGGCGGGAGGCGTTCTGCGTTTCTTGCATGCTCTCTTTCTTCTTGTCTCCTCGCGATCCGAAACCCGTATGCCCCAATGGGCGATGCATCGCCGAGCGACCAGCCGGGGAAATACTAGCATTCAGCACTGGAACGATGCGGCATGAAACTGTGCGGGTTGTAACGCTTATTCAGTTTTTCGCGGAAGAAACGGCTATTCGCTTTTCGCAGATCGTTGCATCGTTGTGGTTTGTAGGGCTCGTGTGGCCGAATCAGACAACGGGTGACTACCTTCTTCCAAAGGCTGACTCTGTCCCCTCACGCGGAGTACGGAGATGACGACTTTCAAGCCTGTTGGGCCAAGCATCACGATAGCCTGCCTGCTCGCAATCGCGGGAATTGGCAGGTCGCAAGAATCATTCGCATTCAACGACGCTCATCCCGGCGTGATGCTGTCCGAAGCTTCCTACGAAAGCCTTCTGGAACGCGTGGAAACACTCGAAGCGTCCGTGGGTGAAGGACGCGACAACGGCTGGGAAGATGTATCGAACGAAGGTTGGTCGCATGTGGTGGGATCGGCACGGGTGCCGTGGAATTGGCCGCGCGTTGGTCTTATCTGGATCTGAGCGGCACCGGCCACGCCAAGGGCGGCATGCAAAACGACGTGACCGTCGGGCTGGACTGGTACTGGAACCCGAAGTTCCGCTGGATGTTCAATTACATCCACAGTTGGACCAGCTACGACAACGGCGACCTCAGAGCAGAAAACGACATCCTCGGCATCCGCGGCCAACTCTTTTTCTAGAACCACAACATTTTGTTCTTCTCGGTCTAGGAAACGGACCTTTCCCGTGTGCATATCGTACACGGCTCCGACGATCTCAAATTCGCCGCGTTGCTGGGCTGCGACGTGTCCCGGAAAAGAAAGGATCCTCTTCATCGACAAACGCACGTTGGCCTCGACTGCCAGGCGTAACTTTTCCGCTTGGGGCAGGCTTTCGTCGATGTCTTGAAAAATCGGTTCGATGCGCTCCAGCACATGGAGGATACCGAACGGTTCCTTGTCCCTGCTTTCCCTCGCCGCCATCGCCGCAGTTACTGCCCCGCAGCCTTCGTGACCCAATACAATAATCAACTTCGCGTCTAAGTGCTTGAACGCGTATTCCATGCTTCCCTGAACGTGCGGATCGACAATATGTCCTGCCAGCCGAATAATAAACAGGTCGCCAAGTCCCTGATCGAAGAGCAGTTCCACCGGGACTCGAGAGTCGCTGCAGCCCAACACGGTTGCGAATGGATGCTGCCCCTTTTCCAGTTCCACCGATTCCGTAGGTGTCACCGGCACCCACCTCCTCTGCCCATTCACGAACCGCCGGTTGCCCTCGACCAATCGTGATAGCGGATGTGTCCACGGTTGACCAAGAATGGCGATTGTCGCCACCGATTGTATCGCCACGTTTGTTTATCGCTTGTAGATCCCTGGTTTGGTCTTGTGTATTTTCCTGAACGTCGCCGTTCGATTCCTGTTCCGGCGTCGCGCGGACGCTCACGAACGCTTTTGCCACCGTTCGGATGCCGATCGGCAAGACGAAAAGACCACGCCGGAAGCTGACACTGGGACACCATAGGCGACGGTATCTCAATTAGGATCCGCTCCGCGATCCGTGGTTCCGGAAGGTGGAGACCGCCTTTGCTAGTAGTCTCGCGTGCATCATGCGTCCGTGGGGGAACTCCGCGATTGGTCGGGGACCGGCCCCTGCCTCATCGCGTGTGATCGATGCTGGCGTGGGCCGGATCGGCTCGCAGCTGATGGCTTGCGTACGATCATGGATTTGGCTGTGCTGAGAAGAAGATGTTCAGACTGATTTTCGCAGGCACCGTGACTCGTGGAGGGGGGCATCTGCGGAAAAAACGCGATTTGCTCGAACAAAATACTAACAGTACGAGGCCATCCCAATTAGAATCGAAGAACTTCGGCAGGAAGCAGGCCTTGCGGTCCTAAATATGGCCAGAATTACATCGACAATTCCTTGCCGATGTGAAAAACGGAAGGGCTAAGAGGAGAACGCAGGTGTGGTTGGAAATCGGAATTGAGCGGTTCGATTTCACTCCGTTGAATTGCGACAAGGGTGTCCCCCCAATCGCCATTCTCTCCTTTTTTCCGCCCCACCGTGTCCGGTCTTGACACTTGTGTGCAAGTATGGGACTTTTATTCGGCCTCAATGCGGAGATTGCGAGCCGCAGAACTGAGGCGATGTTGAGCGAATTCGAGCCGATAGACGCTATGGTGCATAGCAAAACAGTCAATACACAGCGTTGGGCACGCCTCCTCACGGTGTCGATCTGCATTTGCGGCATCATCTGCATGCCCCACCCGCACTTCTGTCTATTAGGCGTTCATGAGTGCAATGAACAGGGTAGGCCTCTTAGCGAGGAAGGCGAGAGCTCAGAAGAACAGGCTGTTAGCCAGTGTTCGGCGCACCGTCGCTTGAAAGATCGAGACCACAACCAAATTGATCGGCATCCCAAGGTTGCGTGTCCATCGCGTGGAGTTACACAGCTCACGGGTCGTCCCATTGCAATAGTGGGCCATTTGCTTGCCAATGGTCTGTGTGCGCCACTGCTGACTTAGGGACTGCCATGTTCGGGGTCTCTACCCGGGCCATTGCTGAAGGTGAAAGCACGCCTGCTGAGCGGTAGCGTCAAGGTTGCTCCATCCCTCAGTCCGATTCACCTTTCTCGCTGGCACCGTGGCGGATGCGTACCGGAGGTTCTTTCCAGCATTGAATTTCGTGCTGCCAGGGACCGCAGAGTCCTTGGTCAGCCAACCACGCCACAAGCAGACTGTACATGAGTTCGGCCGCAGGAGGAGTCTGTTTTCGAGCACGCTGGTCCCAGACGGATGGCTCCTCGAACTACAAGACTGCTTTCGGCCGGAGACATTGAATCCAATTGTGAATGAAGGAGATACATGATGGATCTCGATGCAAATGAGGTACCAAGAGGGACACTCGAAGGATTTCGTAGATATTGGAAGTTCGACCTCCTTTCCGGTTTTCTTGTATTCCTCATCGCGCTGCCTCTTTGTCTTGGCATCTCCCTCGCGTGCGGTTACCCGGCTATTGCTGGTATCTTCACCGCGATTATCGGAGGAATGCTGGCGAGCTTTTTCAGCAATTCGGAACTGACCATCAAAGGGCCGGCAGCCGGGCTTATTGTCATAGCGATAGGTTGTGTCACGGAATTTGGCTTCACCGGGGGAGAGGATCCAGCTGCAGATTTTCAGGCCTATCGGCTAGCCCTTGGGGTCGGTGTAGCGGCCGGTGTCATTCAAATCCTCTTTGGCGTGTTTCGAACTGGGATCCTGGGTGAGTTTTTCCCGACCTCGGCGATTCACGGATTACTTGCCTCAATTGGCGTGATCATCATAGCCAAGCAATTCCCCGTTACGTTGGGCTTGGGGTCCGCGGGCGAACCCTTGGAACTGCTGGCAAAGATTCCTGAATTCATCATGGCCATGAATCCCAAGGTGGCGCTGATTGGGATCATCAGCCTCGCGATTATGTTTGGCTACCCACTTCTCAAACACCCGCGTCTTAAAGCGATCCCTGCCCCGATGATAGTCGTCCTGATTGCCGTTCCGATGGGAATGTACTTCAACTTGGGACAAGACGGAACGTACTCGTTTCGAGGCACAGAATACGCCCTTGGAGAGACCCTGGTTGATGTGCCGGACAACATGGTCAGCGCAATTACATTTCCAGATTTCTCAGGTTTGACCACTTTCATCGCGTGGAAATACATATTGATGTTTGCGTTGATCGGGAGTCTGGAATCTCTGCTAAGTGCCAAAGC
Organism: uncultured Pirellulaceae bacterium; assembly: GCA_964617665.1. Taxonomy (GTDB): domain Bacteria; phylum Planctomycetota; class Planctomycetia; order Pirellulales; family Pirellulaceae; genus JADHUC01. Next base: position 7,887 of record CAZUAH010000226.1, on the reverse strand, counting down.
GATCGACGAGATTGATCCTTGGAAAAGGAAAACGAACCAAGACCGAGACCTGCTTGCCGTTGGGGTCGGTAATACTGTCGCCGCATTCGTCGGTGGGCTGCCGATGATCTCGGAGATCGTGCGAAGCAAAGCCAATATAGACAACGGCGCGAGAACGCGGTTCGCCAACGTGTATCATGGGTCGTTCTTGTTGATTTTTGTCGCGCTTTTGCCTTTCGTGATAAATCAGATTCCGCTGGCTGCCCTGGGCGCGATGCTGGTTCGGGTCGGTTTTCGGCTCGCATCACCACAGGAATTCGTCCACATGTACAAAGCTGGACGCGAGCAGTTGGTGATCTTTGTCTCGACGATTATCGGTGTTCTGGCAACGGATTTACTTGTCGGGATTGCCATTGGCATCGCTGTCAAAGCGGCCTTCCATGTTTTCAATGGCGCGCCCCTGGCTTCACTCTTTCGACTCCGCGCGAAAGTCGAGCAAGGAGATCGAACGACGGTTTCCGTCAAGGACTCCGCGATATTCAGCACGTGGATCGGATTGAAGAGGAAGTTGGAAAAAGTACGAGGAGATGGTCCCGTCGTTCTCGATTTGTCGGAGACCTATTTCGTTGACCACACCGTGATGGAACGACTCAAAGAAATGGAAACTGACTTCAAAGAGAGTGGCTCTGAATTGGTCGTGACAGGTTTAGACCAGCATCGGAAGCTTTCGGAGTATCCAACGGCTGCTCGGAAAAGGAGCCGCAAGGGATAGGCCTTGGGGGGTGTAGTATCGCCTTTGCTGAGTCTATCATCCACGTCGTTGAACAGGCCCGAGTGTGAGGATGGTCGTGATACAGAGTGCTAATGCGGAACAAACGGCATCTGAAGCAGATTCGAGTGGCTTTCCGGAGCTTTCCTCGGAGGCACGTGAACGGGTGCGCGACGAAGTCGTCGAGGCATGCAGCGTCGTTGCGCAGTCCTGGCCGTTGAAGATGTTTGCTTATCGAAATCCCCTTCGTGGCTTGGAAGACAAAACGTTCTTCGAAGCGATACGCGAAGGAAAGCATCTCTTCGGTGGAAATGGCTATCTCCCCAACGACGATCATCGTCAACTGTATCGAGATGGAGTCATTACGGATGATGCAGTCAGGCAAGCGATTCGACGTGCCAAGCCCGACCTTGATTCCCAGGAAATCGTGGCAGGCACTCGTCGAATCTCATCATCGGAAGTATTGCGTCTGCATCTTCTTTTCGGATTCGATGCACTGGACCCTGCCCTCTTGAGCTGGCAACTCAGTGGTGGAGGTTCGACCAGGAAGTTTCGTCACGATCTGCCAGAGGAATCCAGGAACCCACGTGACGGCGTGGAATCCTATCTGACCGGGCTGTGGGAAAGCACGTTGTCCGCGCTAGACGTTGCCGACACCCCTAACGAGTCCCAACAGGAGGAGGAGCCAGAGGAAAGCGAGCAGCCAACCGTGGAGTTGCCTGCTGGACGGACGATCAGTGACTGGTTGGGATTGCTGGCGGGAGCTTCATTGGTTGACCAAATCAATGACCAGATGATCAAGTGGACCGCGGCCTTTCTGGATGAGGGATTGGCAGATTGGGAAATGCCGGGAAGGCACGCCGGGTTTTATCTTGCTTGGCGCGAGCTTGCAGCAAGGGACTTGTCCGGTCGTTTTCTTGGCATAGAACATTTCGCCCGAAAGATCCGTGATCTACCAGAGTCACCCGAAGACGCGATCGCCCAATTCCTGAAGCGGCTCGGTATCCCCGAAGAGCGATGGCCGGACTATCTGGCACGGCAATTTGCTCAACTGCCCGGATGGGTAGGCTTCATTCGTTGGCGGAGCGAAAGACCCCATTATCCCGGGCAGAAGAAGCACGCTATCGATCCGGTCCAATACATGGCGGTTCGTCTTTTTTATGAGGTCGAGCTTGTCCAGTCATTCTGTCGCCGGGAGTGGCGAATCGACGGGACGTTGAGCGCTCTAATCTCCCATTGGGAGACCCACCAGGATGAATACCAGAAGCGCGTTGGTCGGACTTGTCATGCGGTAGATCGCCGTACGCAAACCATCTGTAGGGATGCTTGGCGTCTCTTTCATCTCGCGCAGTTCTTGGAGCTTACTCCTCGCGTCGTCGAGGCGCTTCCTCCATCCGACATCCATACTTTGCTCGGTTGGTTGGACGCCTTGCCCGCGGATGAACATGGCCCTGTGTGGCTAGACGCGCTCGAGTACAAATATCGAGAGCAATTGTTCGGAAAGTTGTCCACCCAAGTTGGCAAGGCACCGACGACGAAAGTCCGTCCGCGCGCTCAGCTTTCCTTTTGTATTGATGCGCGGTCCGAGCCGTTCCGTCGGCATATTGAGGCACAGGGCCCGTATGAGACACACGGTTACGCCGGGTTCTTTGGCATACCCATTGGGTATCAAGCATTCGATGACGATACGCGTCAACCTTTGTGCCCGGTGCCCATCTTTCCCGGGTTTGCAGTCAATGAGGTTCCCCGCTCGGCCGAGGATGGACCATTGCAGACCTATGCCACGGGGTCACGCTGGAACCAACTAGGACAACACTTGTTTCATGATCTGAAGAGTAATCCGATCGGCTCCTTGATGCTGATTGATGCTCTGGGCCTATTCTTCAGCTTCCGTCTGATTGGCAAGACGTTTTTCACGAAGCCCTACGAATCCATCAAGTCCTGGGCACGAAGCTGGTTTGCTCCCAAAGTCGTGACCGAGATACCGATCGATCGCCCGGAGGATCACCCTGACGAAGAGACACCAATCGATTGCAGTTGGAGCCCCTTGCCTCACCGCTTCACCTTGGAGGAACAGGCGTTTTTTGTAGAAAAGGGCCTGCGAGCCATGGGGTTAACTGAGAACATTGCCCCGCTCGTGGTTCTCTGCGGCCACGGAAGCACCGCAGACAATAATCCTTATGCCGCAGCGTACAACTGCGGTGCCTGTGGCGGCGGTCACGGCGACCCCAATGCGCGGATATTCGCAGCGATGGGCAACAGACCGGAAGTCCGCAGCATACTCGACGAACATGGGATATCCGTACCGGATGACACTCTGTTTGTTGCGGGAAAACATGACATGGTGACCGATCGCGTCACACTCCTCGATCTAGAACAAGCTCCTGAGAGTCATGCCGAGGATATACAGCTATTGACTCGAGACCTGGAACGGGCGGGCGGACCTCAAGCTCTGGAGCGATGTCGCCGGCTACCGCAGGCTCCTAAGGATGTTTCACCGGAACAAGCTTTCGATCACGTGCGATCGCGTAGCGTGGACTGGGCGAATGCTCGTCCGGAATGGGGATTGTCCAGTAACTTCGCTTTCATCGTCGGCAAACGATGGCTGACCCGCGACCTGAATCTGGAGGGGCGCAGCTTTTTGCACTGCTATGATGCTGACGCCGATAGCGAGGGGAAGGTTTTGGAAGGGATCATGACAGCCCCACTGGTCGTCACTCAGTGGATTAGCATGGAGTATTATTTCTCCGCTGTAGATCCCTGGTCTTATGGGGCGGGTAGCAAAGTGACACACAATGTCGTCTCAGGTGTTGGTGTGATGCACGGCGCCCACAGCGATCTTCAGGCGGGACTGCCTTTGCAGGGCTTGAACGATGGTAGCAGACACTACCACGAACCAGTGCGGCTGGTCGCGTTCCTCCAGGCGCCCAAAAGTCGAATATCCGGCATCATCCAGAAGCACACGGTTCTGCAGCAGATATTCCATAACCAATGGATCCATCTTATTGCGATTGACCCGGCGACCGGTGAGTTCCACCGATACAATCCGGACGCCACGTGGGTACCTTATCGGTGACTTTGGTAGACCAAGGCCTCATTTATCAGGCACTGCGATGAAACTGAATAAGTACCAAACCTTGATTGTCAAGACGGGCGGCTTCTTCTTGATTTGGCTACTGCTCTCTACGAGCCTCAACCTGATACATGTTGGATTGGGGCTCCTTGCGTCTTTTGCGGTCGCGTGGCTTAACACCGACCGAGCCGCATCCCGTTTCATGATCGTGCAATTGCGATTTGCTCGGTATTTTATTTGGCTGGTTGGCCGAATCCTTTACAGTGGCTTCCATCTTTCCGTTATGATCCTCCGCCCGTCTCTTCCCATTGACCCTAAGATGATTCATCATCGCACGCGCGTGCATGAAGAGGGTGGAATCGTACTCATGGGGAACTCCATTACGTTGACTCCCGGTACGATTACGGTGGAAGTGAATTCTCAGGAATTGGTAGTCCATGCCATGGACGACAAGTCCGCCGATGACGTCACGAGTCTTCGGCTCGAAAAGCAGATTGCCGGCTTGCTCGGTCAGAAAGGAATGGAATGAAAACATTCTTCTTGGTCGTGTTGATCACCATCACCGTCCTGATTGTCGTGTACTTGTACCGCGTTCTTCGAGGTCCGACCGTATTCGACCGCGTGTTGGGACTGAACGGGATCTCCACGAAGGCCATTATTTTGCTGGTCGTCATCGGCACGTTCTACGATCGCGTGGACATGTTTGTAGACATCTCGACTGGCTATGCTCTTTTGAACTTGGTGGGGGCGTTGGCCATCGCCAAGTACTTAGAGGAAAGGGGGGAAGTCTTCTGATGCCTCTTCATGAAGTGTTGGAAATGGCACGAGTAGTGATTTCTCCGATCGCAATAGGCTTGATATTGATCGGGTTGTTCTTTCTGTTCGCTGCGGCGGTTGGCGTATTGCGTTTGCCCGACGTGTTCACGCGAGCCCACGCAGTCTCGCTGACGGATTCTTTGGGGG
>CAZUAH010000226.1:0-3003 GCA_964617665.1 uncultured Pirellulaceae bacterium | reverse complement strand
TTGCCCGACGTGTTCACGCGAGCCCACGCAGTCTCGCTGACGGATTCTTTGGGGGCATTGTTCGTCTTGACGGGCTTGGCTCTTTACCAAGGGTTCACTGCGAACTTTATCAAAATACTCATTGTTTTGCTCCTCCTGTATCTGCTCAATCCGGTCATCGCCCACGCGACCGTCCGTTCCGCGCTGCGATGTGGCCTCAAACCTTGGAGTAGAGAAGACGCATGACATTTTCTTTTGAGATTCCACTATTGGTTCTACTTATCATGACCGCGGCCGGTGCGATCATGGTGAAAGACCTGATCAGCGCAGTCTTCATTCTGGGCACCTACAGCTTCGTGCTTGCACTTGTGTGGGCTTGGCTGGGAGCGGTGGACGTTGCCTTTGTAGAAGCCGTCGTTGGTGCTGGATTGGCGACAGTGTTCTTTCTGATGACTCTATTTGGGACGGCGCCGAAGGACTCCCATATTCGGCGACCTGCTCTGCCACCGATCGTTTTTGTCGGGTTTCCGCTACTTGGGCTGCTGCTGTTGTATGCAGCGGAAGATCTTCCGAAATTCGGCGACCCAGAATCTCCGCCCAACGTCCATGTTTCGTCGGAGTACATAACAAGCAGTTTTCAGGAGACGAATACGCCAAATATCGTGACGTCCGTCCTCATGGACTATCGAGCGTTCGATACGTTGATGGAAACCGCTGTAATCTTCACCGCGGGCATAGCCTGTGCGTTATTGCTGAGGAGAAACGGGGAATGATCCACCCACACGACAGCAGCATCGTTCGGACGATGAGCAGAATGCTGATTCCGCTGATACAGCTCTTTGCGCTGTACGTCCTGTTCTTTGGTCAGTACGGACCTGGCGGTGGCTTTGTCGGTGGGGTCATGCTGGGCGCGAGCCTAATCTTGGGAGTGCTCGTTTTTGGCCCGGAGGCTTCTTCCTTTCGCCTGGCGCAGAAGGTCCTGCACGGTGACGGGATCGGCCTGCTCATTTTTGTCGGCATTGGTGGAGCATGTTTGATTGGGGGTGGCCAATTCTTGAACTACTCTGCTTTGGAGATTCCGTGGGTCCAAGCCGACGCCGACCGGCGTTACCTTGGCATTCTACTGACGCAAATAGGGGTCGCAGTAGATATCGCAGTGACGGCAATCTCGATTGTCCTGAGTTTATCGTTAGTCGACAACAACGGGGAATCTCATGATCGAACACCTTGAAGCGGCGATTCAAAGGCCAAATTTCGTTGCCTTTGTCATTTTGTTTCTGTGGGGGTTCTTCATCATGGTCGCTCACCCCAACCTGGTGAAGAAGCTTATCGGTATGTACTTGGTTCAGACGAGCGTCATCTTCTTGCTCGTCACGACGGGTGCCAAGATGGATGCAACCGTACCAGTTTTGCGTGAGGTCGACGCGGTGCAATCCGCAACCGCCCAAATCGATCCGGTAGATTACGCTAACCCATTACCGCACGTGCTAACACTGACTGCGATTGTGGTCCAAATAGCCACGCTCGGCGTCTCCCTTGCCCTAGTCACCGCGATTTACCGCAAGTATGGCAGCCTGGACGAAGATGAAGTTCTGAAGAGGATTAAATGAGCAATAACCTTCCAGCGATCATATTCTTGCTCCCCTTTCTAGCCGCCATCTGCATGCCGCTGATTGGCCTGAAGAATCGTGATTGGTGCCGGCCGTTAGCGTTGGTGGCCGTTTTGGCTATGTGCGTTGCGGCCATCGTCAATCTATGGTACGTCCTGCAGCATGGAGAGACTCACTACGCGTTTGGCGGCTGGCCAGTCAGTACAGCTTTTCCCGACCTTGCACTCGGTATTGAATGGGTCAATGACGGGTTGGCAAGCATCATGTTGGCCGCGCTCAGTTGCCTGGCTTTCGTCTGTTTGATCTACGGCGGGCTGATTCCGCCGGAATCAATCGGTACACGGGTGGTCCTCTATTACACACTGATCCTGATTTTGATTACCGGTCTGACGGGGATCGTGTTCGCAGGGGATATCTTCAATCTATTCGTGTTTCTGGAGCTTGCCGCATTATCCGCTTATGCCTTGGTCGGTGTAGCTGGCGGCAAGGCGCTCGTGGCAGCCTTTCGATATCTCATTCTGGGAACACTAGGAGCCTCATTCTACCTTTTGGGAGTCGTTTTTTTCTATGCGGCAACAGGCGCCTTGAATATGGCGGACTTGGCTCAGCAACTGAGTGACGATCCTGAGTTGATGAAATCGAAGGCAGTTATCGCCGGAACGACGTTTGTTTTCATCGGCCTTGGGATCAAAATGGCACTCTTTCCACTGCATGGATGGCTGCCTGGAGCCTACACCCGCGCGCCAAGTGCGGTTTCGCCTTTGCTTGCGGCTCTCATGACGAAAGTCGCACTGTATGCCTCTGTCCGAATAATGTTCTGGGTATTGGGGGCTGGTGCCGAGATTGGACGCGTGCACATGCTCACCTTGCTTGGTGTACTCGGCGCAGTTGCCGCAGTGGTTGGTGCATTACTCGCATTAACGCAACAGGACGTCAAGCGTATGTTTGCGTATGGCGGTATTTCGCACGTTGGTCTCATACTGATCGGCGTCAGCCAGGAGAATCAAACGGGATTCGCCGGTGGCGTGTTCTACATGATTAACGATGCCATCATGCAGGCCGGACTGTTCTTTATCGCCGGTGCCGCGATCTATCTGTACAAGGCGCGATTCGTCGAGGAGTGGTCCAGTCTGCGCGATGGATCGCGTTGGATGACGGGGGCACTGATCATCCTTGCTATGTCAATGATCGGAATCCCGCCTACGGGAGGATTCTTTGGGAAATGGAACATCATCCTGGGTGCAATGGAGGCAAGGAATTTCTTGGCAGTTGGCGCCGTGATCGTCGCCACCCTCCTGACGATGGCATACTTTCAAAGGCTATTTGTGAGTATCTTTCGAACTCGTGAAACCGAGGCAGATGTGCCGCGAATCGAAACGCCGGCAGCCCTGCGAGTCAGTGTCGGATTGACGTC
>CAZUAH010000225.1:0-21415 GCA_964617665.1 uncultured Pirellulaceae bacterium | reverse complement strand
CCCCAGGGATATCTCGTCTTGAATCCAGCCACTGATCAGATCCGTGTTTCGTTTGACGGGGACCATCCGAAAAGTAAAGGCGGTGTTGGTCCCGATGTCGTCGCTCACGTGCCGAAAACGCACGCCCCAGGTTATCGCGTGCCGCTCCGCCGCGACGAAGTTGTGCTGGAAATCGAGGTCCAAAACGTCAGTCACTTGATCTACTTGCAGGTCGTCTCGATTTGTGCGGTCGAAATAGGCTTGCAGCGACGTTGCGGAATCCTCGTCAATTTGATGATTCCACCGCGCCAAGAAGAATCCGCCCGAATGGTCAATGTCGTCAACGACGAACTCGGTGAACGGAGCCACTGGAATGACATTGACGATGCTGTTGCCGAGTATCCCGGCGAAGTACTCGCCCTGAACGGTAATCGTGTCGCAGTCGCAGCCACCCGGATACCAATCCGCACGAAATCCGTAACGGCCCATCCGCGAATCGTCGTGCGTTGGACTGTAGTTGAAACTGCGGGCTCTTTCGGAGTGCTTTCCGTAGACGCGGTAGTGCAAGTTGTCACCGATTCTGCCGCCGACCCGGACCGCATTGATCGATTTATCCTGGTCGCCGCCCCCCGCGGCGATGAGCGTTCCCTGTGTGTCGCGCGAGGTCTTTGTAATGATGTTGATGACGCCGTTCACCGCATTAGCGCCCCAAGCCGTCGCGCCGGGGCCACGAATCACCTCGATCCGTTCGACGTCCTGCAGCACGACATCCTGAGCCTCCCAGTAGACTCCCGAGGACAGCGGTGTGTAGATACTGCGGCCGTCGATCAATACGAGCAACTTGTTGGCAAAGCGGTTCCCAAACCCCCGAGCCGAGATGGCCCATTTATTGGAATCAACTCGCGCCACCTGAACGCCTGGTACCAACCGCAGGGCATCCGGTATGTTGTTCGCCCCGCTACGGCGAATCATCTCACACGTGAGCACAAAGACGGCGGCCGCCGACTTACCTACAGTGCTTGCCTGCCTGGTGACGGACGTCACCTCCTGCTCGAGCGCGGGGACAAGCACCGGCTGTCCGAGCAGCATTTCCAGTTCATCAAGCGCCGACGAGCTATCAGGCTCCACAGGCTGGTCCTCGGCGAGCGGCTGCAGATCGTTAACCGTTATTCGCGCCTCGTCACCGTCGTCCACGAATGGATTGGGCGGATCGGTTGTCGGCTCGCCTGCCCCGGTGACCGCAACGAACAGTGGCAGAGCCGCCGTTGTCCAAATCGCGGCATTCCTCGTATGCGTCATCATACGTTGCGAAAGTGATGTTCGGTGTCGCATGAGTTATCCTCACCGGCCGCGCTGGGCCGGTGACATTTCTCCAAGGGAATCAGTGTGTCAGTCGCATGCTGATTCCGATTGCTGGTGCTTCCGCCCTATAGGTTGTAGGCTGAAGGATGAAGTTGCGTTTGTTGAGGTCACTGTCGAGCCAGCCAAGAATGTTGAACAGTTCCAGGCGGGCCGTCACGCAATCATTGTGGCGGTAGTTCAGAGCGTAGTTCAGGAAGAAGCTCTCCTTGAACGCACTGCGGAAACCGGGATCCGAGTCCCTGTTGAGGCTACCCCGCGCAATGAAGCGCGCGTTGTGGAACTCGGTCATGTCTTCATCTCCGGGTCGCGCCCAGTAGATCCGCAGCGACGCGTCGGAACTCCAGTGGCGGCAGTGGCCGTAATGGAGGGCAAGCTTCGTAAGGTGCGGCGATTGGTTTGCCAAATCGTTGCCGAATCCGTAGGGCGCGGCGCTGATGCCTTGTCCGAAGAAGGGATTCGCCAAGTCAAATGGATCCGGCAAGGCAAAATTTCCCACCAACTCAAAGTTGATCAACTTTGTGACGCTGTGGGACGCGATGAAGCGAGCATTGTCAATCCGGTACATCGCTTCTATCTCTGCGCCCCACGTGTTGACTTCAGCGAAACGCTTTTGATCTGAGTTAGCAAACCCCGAGAGTCCGACAAACTCCGAGTCCTGATAGAAACCAGAGAGCGCCCAGGTCCAAGCCTCCGAAGGCCGGCGCTCGTAACGTAGTTCAAGCGATTCGATCGACTCCGCGCTCGTAGGCCCCCGGTTGTTGCGGAAGTCGCCAAACAGTACGTCTTCAGGGAGCCGTCGCACCGATTCCGTGGCGATGAATTTCAGTGTGTTAACTTCATCCGGCGTATAGACGATGGCTCCGCGCGGCGAAAAGAGTGTGTCCGTATACGTGTGTTCGTCCCACCGCCCGGTGAGGAACATCGTCCAGCGGTCATTCATCTTCCACTGGTGCTCGCCGATGAATGAATAGCCAGTCGTCCACCAGGGGCCAGCAGTTCCATTGATGATCGTGTTGCCGGGTTGGTCAGGAAAACTCCAGGTTCCGAGTCCAAAATGCCCGCGCGACAGCTCGAATCCGAAAGCACTGGCGTGGCATTCATTCGGTGTCCAGTTGAACATCGCGCGGCCGTAATACTCTTCTTCGCGCTGCGGATTCCCCGTGCTTGGGGTGCCTGCAGGAGCTTTGAAGTACCGCGAAAAATCCATCGAATCGTAACTGAGCCGAAACTCTGCGTTCAAGTTATCGCCGAGTTCCCAGAGATAGCTACCAAACACGGTGAACTGCACATAGCCGAACTGAGCCGCACCTACTGTGTTGTAGTCGAAGCCAGGTGTCCTGCCGCCGAATGGAGGCAGTGCAAAGTTACCTCGTGCAGGTGTCGCCTTTTCTCCTCCCTGAGTGTATCGCACCCAGAGGTCAAAATTGCCATTCGTATACTGAGTATGCAGCTTCATCTTCGACAGGCTTCGCCACGACTCGTGATCTTCACCATAGATGCCCGCAGGGACGGTGATCGGCTGCCCCGCGACGTAGTTTGGAAGGCTGTTCGGCGTGTCGAATGATTTGCTGAACTTCAGCGGTGCATTTTCATAGCTCGCCCCATCGTAGTCGGCCATCCCAAAGTAGGCGAATATGCCGGAGTCTTCGGTGAACTTCCTTCCGTGGCGGATTTCCAACGCGCTGAAAGTCTCAATCGCCCCCTGCCGAAAAGTCGCATCGGTACCCTCGAAGGTCATCGCATTGTGGGTGACGACGCTGACAACGCCCAAGATGGCCCCCGGGCCATACAGCGCCGAACCTGGTCCACGGACGAAGTCAACGTGATGAATGTCGCCCAGCAGCGGCAGATCGCGTATCTCGCTGAAGGCGCCAGTGATCGTCTGGTGGTTCATGATCTTGCCGTTCACCAGAAACAGGTATTTGTCCTCCAGGTCGCCGAACATACCGCGCGTTGTGAGGTGTTCGAAGCTCCAATGGTGCTTGGTAATTTGTGTGTTCGGAACGTAGATGTCGAACAACTCGGTAAGCCTGCGTGCCCCAGAGGCCCAGATCATATCGTGATCGATCCGGGTGACGGGCGCCGGCGATCCACGTCCAATCGGCGCGACGACATGCCCTGGCGGCAGTGTGGTGCCAAGATCCGACGCTATCTCGGTTAACGTTGCCGGTGGCGGACCCGGAACAAGAACCGGTTGCCCGAGCAGTTGCTCCAATTCAGCGAGCGGGTCCTCCAGCTCGTCGATTGGCGCTGGTTGCAGATCATTCAGTACGTCCTCTGGCTGGTCTGCGGCAAAGACGAACGGCCCGTCGCCATCGAAAACGCGCGCTTGGGCCGGTGACATGGGCATCGGCACCTGAGCTCCAGCGGAAATCGCCAGGAATGCGGATACCAGAAAGCTACAAACTGCGCAGAATGGCCGATGCTGGCCAACGATGTTCGAAAGTCGAGTTCGTTCCAACACGCCTCGCCCCCCATGGACATTGCGATATCTGTGATCGGATAGTGATCGAGTCAAACGGGAGCCCGGCAGCCACTACCGGGAACCGCGAGACCGACTGGTGATCATCCGTATTCTGCGTATCGGCCCAGAAGACCGGACAATTGGAATAATCCGCACAAACGTCCGATTGGGTAAAATCGGCCAAATGCGCAGTGTTGGCCTGATCGGATAGCCTCACTTGCGATCTTTCTCTTGCCTGAAGTTCAGACGAGACAACACTTTGCGGCAATGTGTTAGCTATCGCATCGGGCCAACGGGTTTCCGGACTACACCATCGGATTCGCGTTTCCCAGACTCATCCTCGGCGGAATAGAACTCCACGGCAGTCGGAGACCCAACTGCCGATACTGGGTCCGAGGTGGGTGACCGCGCCGGAGTCTCTGCCCCCGCGTTATGACGAGAATGCCCTTCTACGCTTGGTTTCATTGTCACCATCGCCGCAACCGGACCGCGTTGGTGCCTTAGTCGGGCCATTTTTCGATTCTCTTGTGACCACCGTCACGACTGCCTCACTCACGAGAATCGCCTTAACGCGTTCGATGGATTATCTGCTCGCCACATTGGTGGCTGGCCGCCGATGCCTCGTGTAAGGGCGGATTGCGCAGGCAGCAACCCAAGGAAGCGGTCCCGCAGGTCCGTCTAAGAAATGGAGTTCGAGGACGCAGCCACGCAATCGTTGCGTCCGAGCGCTGATCATGGAGGTTCGAGCATGACGCACTCTAGGACGTTGCCATGGAAGCGCATTCTTGCGGGATGGGCCCACTTTCCCGTCCTCGTAGCACTCTTCCTGTTGGTCCCCAATGCCGGGGCGGCGGCGGACCTCACCGCCGAGCGCGCTATTCCAGGTGAAGAAAGGCTCGTCCATTCGTCCCCGACGGTCAGCTTTGTGCAGCCGCCGGACGAGGAGCTCGAACAGCCGCCGCTGCCGGATCCACTGGCCGAATTGGAGGCATTGCTTGGGCAGCCGGTCCTCGTACCCGGTGAATCACCTGGCACGCTCACGGCAATTGACGACGTTCAGGTACCATCAATCGGTGATGGGATAGCCGCAGTTCCGCGAATCACGCCCGCCGCAGTCACGCGAATCGACCATGACATGCTCTGGTTGTCGGGTGCGAGAAGTCTGAACGAAGCGTTTGATATCTTCGCACCCAATCTTCAGATCATCTCACAGACGCAACAGGGCAATCGGGTGGGCATCCGTGGGATCATCAGCAACGTAAATGACAAGATCCTGATGAAGGTAAACGGCAACCTGATGAATGATCGCTCGTCACGCGGCGTCTTCAGCGAGTTGGACATGGCCATGTTGGGTGATATTCACCATGTCGATGTTATTCGTGGGCCCGGCTCGGTCATCGACGGACCCGGCGCGATCGCCGGCGTGATCAACTTACAGACCCACACGGGACTAACGTTTCAGGGACTGGATGCCACGGTCCGCCAAGGCTTGATCGAGAACCATACGACGGCTGAAGTGCGGCTCGGCCATCAATGGGACGAAGAGACCGGGCTGTTTGTTTACTACGGCATGTCGGATTACGCTGGCGCCGATCGAAACAATGCGCCGTATTTTTACAGCAGCACTTTCCTGGCGCGCGACGGAAGCCAAGTGGTCGCGGGCGAGCCGGCACCAGCGGGAATACCCGTCCCGAACAGCTACCAAGCTTTTCGTAGCCGAGTGAAACACAAACTCCACACGCAATTCACGCACGGTAACCTCGACATCTGGGCTCGTCTCACCAATGGCGGCGTTCAGGTCGGGACACAGCGACGAGACGCAATTGACCCAGGCGGCTTTCCCGGATTCGCAGGTCGATCTGAAGCTTCACAAGGTTACGAGCAATTCACGGTCGGCGGAAGCAACGTGTGGGATTTGGGTGACACGCTGAGCATCGAATGGCGGTTGAGCTACGATACGCTGGACTACGTAATCACGCGGCCCAAAGGCAATCACCGATCGCATCGCGAAGACGAAGTGTACACGCGCGTCCTGGGACGTTGGACTCCCAACGAGCGACATGCCATCGCTTTCGGCTATGCCTGGTCGCACGAATGGTTCGGAATGCCAACTCGCGGATTTCCAAACACGCCGCCATTGATTGCGCAGTTGGACGCCGGCAACACGTTTCCTTGGGAGACCGATACGCATTCGTTGATGGCTGAATACCAGTTGCAGTTCAACGATTACTGGACTGGTTTCGCCGGAGTTCGCACAGACAAGCACACTTATGCTAATTGGCTGGTGTCACCGCGAGCGGCACTGGTGTGGACGCCAAACGAACGAGATACGCTGAAGGGAATCTGGTCCGGTGCCAATCGACGGGCGAACGACGGGCTCTTGAGGAATCAATTCCTTGACTTCGGGACATTCAGCGCTGTCGAGACCATTGAAAGCGCCGAGATGCGCTACGAGCGCCAACCCTGCGAGCATTGGTTGTTGGCGGCGGGTTTCTTCTGGCAACAGCTCAACGAAATCAGCGCGGAAAGTGGCGTAGGGCAGAGATTCTTGGGCGAGTTTCAATCCGCGGGGTGCGAGTTGGAGGCGACGTGCCGCGACGAGGACACGCACTTCATGTTTTCTCATGCCTACACGCAACTGCTGAACGGAGTCCTGGCTCGTCCAAACATCGTCCAGGGCGTCACGGCGGAACCGTACGGCTTTGGCAGGGATTTGGCGGGGTGGTCTCCCCACATTACCAAGTTGTACGCCGCTCGCGACTTGGACGAGTGGTGGACGGCGAGCACTTCTTTGCGGATCTATTGGGGCTTTCCTGGTGACGAGGACCTGGCGGAATACAACCGTACCGTCGGTAACAAGTCATTGCCGTTTGCGGATTCCGGGTTCAACAAGGCTTGGCGCGGCAGCTACTTCTTGGACTTCGGCTTGGAGCGGAGATTCTGCGGCGATCGCGGCGTCGCACGACTCGACTTGTATAACGTGCTGGGCTGGATCGACAGAGATTTGAACAAACGCAACGTGCTCCGCCGTGCCTCCTGGCGCGACGAAGCCGCTGCCCTTGGGCTCTCGGTGCGGTGGGAGTTTTAACGCAATGAGTGGTGAAACGGACAAAAGGCGAACAGCCGATGAGGATCTACCTTTCGAAACCGGACACTAGAGCGTTCCGGACAATGAGATCGGCCGTTGGCGCTAGCCCGCGGTCTTGCGGTGGTATGTCTTCATCTGCCGTTCACCAAACGCATGGAAGAATGAGGAGTAGAACGATGTCACGTTTGACGCCAGTCTATATGGCACGGAGAATTGTATTCGCTATCGCCGTCGGGACCCTATGGCTTGTCCAGTCAGGGATGGCCGACGAGTCACGCGGATTTGTGTCCGATGACGCCCCACTGATGGCCGAGACCACGCCGTTTCGGCTGGCGCAACAGCCTGCTGAAGTACCTGGGCTCGAAGACGAACTTGAACCGCCGCCGGCCCCCGATCCGCTGGCCGAGTTGGAGCAGTTACTGAGCCAACCGGTTCTCACACCAGTTGAGACACTGGTCGATACCGAGATCACTGCGGCATCCCGAAGCCCGGAGCGCGGTTCTGATGCTCCGGCCACGGTCTATTTGATTACGAAGGACGACATCCGCAATCGGGGTTACTCCAATTTGCGCGACGTGCTGCGGGACGTTCCAGGGATGGAAGTGATCGACAACTACTTCTCGGAGATCGGCACGTTGGTTCCCGTTCGTGGTGTCGTGGGCAACAACAAGATCATCGTCCTGGTGAACGGGATGCGAGTGAATCCGCCGGGCGGCGAGGAGATGATGCTACGTAGCGATTTCAGCGTACGCATGGCGGAACGGATCGAGATCGTCTACGGGCCTGGATCGATGATCTGGGGCCAGGACGCGGTGAATGCGATCATCAATGTGATCACGACAGAGTCGGATTTTGGGGAAGTGCTGGGGAACTTTGGACAGAACAATTTCACGGAAGGATTTGCTGGAATCAGCAGAACGCTCGGAAACGGTCCCAATGGCCCGATCCGATTTAGCGCGTTCTTTCACGGCACCAATTCCGATCTGACGGATCTCAGCAAGAAGTATCCGGCGTGGTGGGCCGGTTTCAACACGGCCCAGTTCGGTGCACCGAACTCGCCCCCAAGATGGGACAGAGGGCACAATGTTTTCATGCGAATCGAAGATGATAACAGTTCGCTCCAGGCGTGGTTTCGCGATTCGTCGCGCAGCAGTGCCGAAGGCGGTTACGCCCCAATTCTCTACTACGTAGATGAAGCGATCTGGCACGACCAGTCCATCGTGATCGAGGCAAAGAACCGCCACGACTTCAGTGACAACGCATCGCTGACGTCTCGGCTTGTTTACGACCGCTACGAGATTGATCCGGAGACTCGCTACGTCTGGCCGGATTCGCCCACCACCTTGTTCTACGACGATTTCAAGTACGGCATCGGATCCAGCGTTCGTTTGGAGGAGCTGTTGTCGTTAGTTTTCAGCGAGCGTTTTGAAGCGACGATCGGATTCGAGGCTGCCTTCTACGACATCATACCCAAGGCCACGGTTCCCGGCGGGGCCGATCCCAGCGGAAACGTTGTTACGCAAGCCGGCGATTTCACCTACTACACGGCGCTGGATCCCGCGACAGCGGTTGACGTGCCTCGAGCCACAAATATGAACTATTCGAACATTGGCTACTTCGTCCAAGGGCGTCTGGCGCTCTCCGACGCGTTGAGTCTCGTGGGGGGCGTTCGGATCGATCACAACACTCGCTACAAAGAGGTTCCGGTCACCCCGCGAGCTGCGATCATCTATCGCAACACGGCGTACGACTACACGGTGAAGTACATCTATTCCCAGGCCTTCGTTGGCCCACCTCCCTATTTCGCGCACAACGTCTTCGACAACGGTATCGCACTGAATACGAACAATCCGGATCTGGAGCCCGAAACCGCGGAGTCACACGAGATCAACGTGACCTGGCACGGCGAGCAAACATTGTTGGGCACGAGCGTCTACTTCAATTCACAACAGAATCTGTTCCTCGCGGGAGACCTACTATTGCCCGTGAACACACTGCAATATCCTGTATACATGGACCCGACCGATCCAACTTCCGATCGTTACTTGACCCAATCGGCCAATGGCGGGGAGAATACGGTGTTTGGGCTCGATGTCTATGGGCGATACGAAGCTGACTGGTTGTCCTTGTGGACGTCGTATTCGTATGTGGACGTTCGTAACGTGGTCAACGGTGTAGAGACTACCCTGCCGCAGATTTCCCGGCACAATTTCCGATTCGGCTTCACCTGGGATATCCGTGAGAACCTAAAACTGACGCCCAGCGTCATATTGCGTTCCACTCCCGAAAACCTGGTAACGACGAATCTCGCCAACGAGATCAGGAACCCGAGCGAGTTCAACATCTACCTTCTTTACACCCCATTTGAGAATATGGACATCTTCGCCGGGTTTCGCAATGTCGGGGATCAGGCGTACGCGCTCAAGGGTTTGTTGGGGCCGACGCCACAAGAGACCTTTCACGCCAGCGCGGGCGCGCGTTTAAGGTTCTAGAAGAACGCCAAACGATCGGCTCACACTTCCGTCTACCCGTGGTCGAGGCTGTGTGACGCTGGACGTTCGGTTCTAAACGCTTGATGCGCTACAGAGTATGTACCAATGAAATCAGACGAGTTCGCGTACGACAGAAAGGTGCGAAAGCTAGTTCAAAAGTGAACTTTGACGAAGGGCCATGAAGGCTTCGACTCTCGAAGATTGGTCGCGAACAGCTTGCCCGCCGATTTTCGGGGTATTAAACTTGTTAGTAGATGCGAGAAGCAATTATGAATCGTCCACAAGGCCATTTCGTTCCGCTGTTTGTGATCGCCGTTCTGCTGCTTGGCGCATCCGACGTTCGCACTCTGTTGGGTGCACAGCCACCACCGATGATCAATAAGGAACCCGAAATCAGGGCGGGGCTCGTCGCCCTTCAACCTAAGTTATGGACTTGGCCGCCGGCAGCCGCCCCTCGTGCTGGAGCTCCGCACAACGTCGGCATATTGGGGGAGGACCCCTTCCAGTTGGCCCAGAAATTGGCGGCTAACAACAATGTGAAGGCAGTGAATTTTGCGAACGTCGCCGCAATAAAGCCGTGCCACATCTTGGTCGTCTCGCCGACGACAGATCTCCAAGCAGCTCTGAAGGCTGCGGGGGCTGGCGTGCTCGTGATCGGGCAAGCGCCCGGGTTGGCCCAGCAAGGCGCAGTGCTTAACCTTCCAGTGAAGCAGAACAAAGTCCAGATAGAAATCAACATGATCGAAGCCAAGAAAGCGGGGCTGAAGCCGGATCCTGGCTTGATACGCGCAGCCGCCGAGGTAATTAAGTAAACGTCACCGGAATCAGGTCCGCCGACAGGACCGCTTGTGGGACGCCTTGTATGCAATTCTTTCGAAATCTGTCGATTCGTCACAAGCTCACGCTGATGTTGGTCGGCACGGCGACCATCGTCTTGCTGTTGGCGTCGCTCATCATTCTGGTCAGCAATGCGCGGAACGCCAAGGCTCAGATGAAACGTGAATACGAAGCCTTAGCCCGGGTTCTGGCGGTCAAAAGTGCCGCCGCCTTGGAATTAGCCGCGCTCGACGCAGCTTCGGCCCAGGCGGAACTGGACCATCTGAAAGCCGCGCCGACCATCGTGGCGGCCGCTCTGTACGACGCCAGTGGAAAGGAAGTGGCCAGATACACAGCCGATTCCGCTGAAGATGTGCAACTGCCGCGGGAGATAGTCGAAGGGACGAAGTTTACGGACGAGTACCTGGATGTGGTCGCGCAAGTCATCTTGGAGGAAGGTAGCGAGGAGAAGGCAAACGGAAAGATCTTGCTGCGTGCGACGACTGACGAGTTGGACGAGCAAATCAGGGAAAACGTCGTTAGCGTGGTTGTTATTTTTCTAATCGCGGTAAGTATTGCCGTGCTGATTTCCTTTGCGGCGCAACGCACTGTTTCCAATCCGATCTTGAGCCTGGCAGCAGCGACGCGACGCGTGTCGGCCGAGCAGGACTACTCGGTTCGTGTGGACTTGCCCGAATCGGCCGACGAAGCCGGACGATTGGCGGCAGCCTTTAACCAGATGGTCGGCTCGTTGTGCGATGTGTTGACGGAAACCAAAACGATGACTGCTGAGGTGGCCACGACGAGCAACCAGATTACCACTGGCGCCCAGCAACAGTTGGCCAGTTTGACGGAGTCGGCCGCCTCGCTCAATCAGATCGCCATCACGGCTGAGCAATTCAAGTCGACAATCCAGGAATTCGCCGATCGCGCCCAGGCGGTGCAAGAGGCTGCAGAAGAAATGGGCAAACGGTCAGACGAAGGGCGAGGGTTGACGCAGGAGTCGGTCACCAGGATCGACCAGGTCCGTGAGAACGCCCAGGCTGCGGGCGAAAGCGTTTTGGACCTTTCCGATCAGATGCATCAGATCAACGAAATCACGACCACGGTGAACGAAATCGCCGAACAGACCAAGCTGCTGTCGTTGAACGCTTCCATCGAGGCCGCCCGCGCCGGTGAGGAAGGCCGCGGCTTTGCAGTAGTGGCCACTCAAGTCCGCGAATTGGCAAATCAGTCCAAGGAAGCAGCCGGTCGGATCGAGTCCATTATTGGCGGAACGCAAAAATCGATGGGGACCGTGGTAGCCAAGATTGAAGAGGGAAGCCGCCTCTCCGAAGAATCCCGCCAGATCATCAGTAGTATGAAGGCCGCTTTCGAGCAGATCGCCACGGCGGTCTACCAGACCATCGAGGTCATGGGGCAGATTGCCGCAGGTGCGAAGGAGCAAGAACGAGGCATCACGCAATTGGCCGATGGTATCTCGCAAGTGGAGGCCGCGTCGAACGAGGCGTTAGCGACCACGCAGCAAACGCAAGAATCGATTGAGGGAATTGACTCGCGTATCAGGACGCTCAACGAGAAGGTGAGTAGATTCAAGACATGAGGACGTTTTCCACTTAAGCCTGTTTCGATCGGGTAAGGCGTCGCTTATAATGCGTTTGGGTTGGAGGCGGCGTTTCGAATAGTGCGATCATCCAATCCCTATTTCTTCAGCCAGCATTCGCCTCATACCTCGTCATATCGTACATCGGGAAGGCATCGCCTGACATTTGCTTGTAACGTCCCGACCTTCTCAATGTGCGTGAAGGCTCGCCGTCAGATCGCGAGTCGCTCGCTACGAATCGAAGTTGAAACAATGTCCGCCCGTAGTGAAAACATCGTCGGCGCCAATCACAGACCGTTCATACGATGCCGTTCGGGAGCATACGAAAGATGAACGCGCCGATGATCTCACCACTAATGTGGTAGATGTCCAGAGGTGATCAAACACAAATGACGCGTAACGATCAACCGCCAGCTACGCGGCCTTGCGTAGACGGCTCGAACCATCGGTCGTCTCGGAATGTAGGGAGGACAGTAGTTCCAGGCCGGCATCCGACTTCAGCAGCCCAATTTGAGGTCCAAGCAGGTCCGCAAACTCGCGTTCGATGTACTGGATCATTTTTGTACGGAACGGTACTCCATCGTCCGCATACATTGGATCGTACTCGGGGGTTGGGATTATCATGTTGGCTCCTTGCCAACGAGAGGTGTCTGTAACAGCACTCCGTTGAGTAATAGAATCGGGATACGGCGAGATCAGGTATGACGGAATCAACTACAGAACGGCGCAGGGCCGGTACAGTGGTGTTGATTGTGCTCTTGGGCGAAAAACTGCACGGGATTCCAATCGAGTGGGTGGAAGAGGTTCTGCCGGCGCTACCGATCGAGACGATTCCACAGTGCCCCGCGTTCGTTCGAGGAGTGATTTCGGTGCGAGGCCATTTGATACCTGTGCTTGACGCTGGGGAACGTTTGGGGCTCGGAGGCCACCGTCGAGTTCCTGAACCTCATATCGTTTGCGTTCGACTTGAAGGAAGGTTAATTGGAGTTGAAGTGGACGAAGCCAGGGACCTGCTCGATTTGGGCCAAGCTTCGATGGTGTCCGCCGAGGCCATCGGCGCGTCTGCAGGCTTCTTTGCAGGTATTGTCGAGTTGGAGGACGAAGTAATAAGGATACTGGATCCAGAACGACTCCTCGCCCAGAATGAGTCGGACGCGTTGGACGGGGTGCCTCGTACGACTTGATGACCATTTGCGTTCGCTGATTGACGACTAAGTGTCTTGGTTGAGCCGACGATTAGCATGTCTTCAATCGATGGTGTGAGATCGAAAGACAGCGACGCCACGCTGTGGCAACGGCTTCGCGAGTTGGCCGAAGCAGAGACTGGCATGGATCTCTCCGGAAGTCGCCTTTCGCGACTGCGTGATGCCACAGAGAAAGTACTAGCTGCGGAGAAACCGGCCAAACATCTTCAGCAGATACTGGCTCATCCCAATCGCGAAGAGCCGTTCCTGGATCGCCTCACTGCTGAACTGACGGTGGGCGAGACCTTCTTCTTCCGCAACGAGCATCATTTCCGGGCGTTGGCCGAAGATGTCATTCCCCTAATCCTCCACGAAAACGATACCAACAAAGAAATCCGCGTCTGGACGGCGGGCTGTTCAACGGGCGAGGAACCCTACTCGGTAGCTATCCTGCTGGACGACTTGGTGGCAGACAAAGAACAGTGGCACGTGTCAATCTTGGCAACGGACCTGAATCCAGAGTTTCTGGAACAGGCTCGCCTCGGTCGCTATCGGCAATGGTCGTTCCGCGGAACGGATATCCACCAAGACCGCACATACTTCGTTCGTCAAGGCGACGAGTACCACTTGGTGCCGAAGATTCGCGAGCACGTCCGCTTCAACTACCTGAATCTGGTCAAGGACGTATTCCCTTCTCCTTTGAACGGTACGTTGGGGCTTGATCTCATTCTGTTCCGCAACGTGGCCATCTATCTTAAGCCGGCCATCGTCGACGCGATCGTCGAGAGATTCCATCGCGCGCTGAGACCAGGCGGTTGGCTGTTGCTGGGGGAAACCGAGCTTAATGTGGCGGCAACCCGCCAATTCGAAGTAGAACGTTTCGACCAGGCTGTCTTCTACCGGAAGAGGCAGGAGGTACGGGCGGGCGAGTTACCGCCGCCGAAAGTGACAACGCCCATGCTGCCCGCATTGCCGTCACCGGTCTTTCCCGCAAAGCGGCAGATTCCGACTGCACCAACGCCACCGCAGTCGGGACCCGAGTTGAAGTTGCCAGAGGAGGCGCGCGCGGAGGATGCCAAACTGCGAGCGACACTTTCGGCTCCGGAACACATCGATCATCGCTTGACTCGACAGGAACTCACGGAAACAGAACAGGACATCGATGCGGTACCCGGGCGGAAAGAGCGGGCGGCCGCTAGATTGCAGCATGCCTTGCACCTTGTTAGTTGTGCCGACATCCACAGAGCTAGGGGCGTGTTGGAGAAATGCGTGAAAGACGAGCCTCTACTGATCGAAGCGCATTTGTTGAAGGCGAGTCTGGCTGAGGAGACGGGGGACTTCGACGAAGCAGAGAGGGACTACCGACGTGCATTGTATGTTGACCGCAGGTGTGCCATTGCCCACTTTCACCTCGCATTAGTCCAACAAGAAAGGGGCGATGCCCGCAGCGCGAGTCGGAGCATGCGGACGGTCCTGGACCTGACGCGGAATAGTGATCCACATGGACTGGTCGAACACAGTGACGGCGTTTGCTATGGTCGTCTAAGAGAGATGGCCGAGATGATACTAGGATTCTGATTTGCAGTCTGCGTATTGAAAGGATGGTGGCGATGAACGCTTCAACATCCGGATCAGAACAAGTCGGCGGGCAGCGGGCTACGGGCGGCGAAGTCAGGCTTCCGAACGTCTTTATCGGCGGGGTGATCGCAATCTGCGTCCTGCCGTTCCTGCTGAATCTTTGCGGAGCGGATTTCGCATCTCGTGGAGAATCCTTGGATCCGGCTGTAGCCCCAGAATTGGACGAACCTCAACTGTTGGACGCCATGTTCCACGCCCTGCCCGGACCATTCGTCCACACGATTTTCGAGCTGTTTGCCCACTGTGCGGCGATTTTTGCCGTCATATTGGCATTCACTCACTACCGAATGACCGGAAACATCACTACGCCGATCATTGGGATGGCGTTGTTTTGTGCGGGGATGGTGGATGCGTTTCATACTCTGGCCGCCGACCGCTTGATAGCGGCCGTGGCGGACAACCGAAGCTTGATCCCGTTCACCTGGGCGATCAGCCGCACCTTCAACGCGGGGATTCTGATTGTCGGTGCCGGCATCTTTCTAGTTTGGGACCGCCCGGTTGGGAGGGACCAACGAGGAGATCTGAAGTTCCTATTGATCACAAGCGGCGTGTTCTTGCTGCTTTCCTATTTGATCGTTCACTTCTGTGCTGCCAGCAGCCGTCTACCACAGACCATGTTTCCTGACTCGCTAATCACGCGTCCCTGGGACGTTGTACCGCTAATTCTGTTCCTCGTGGCGGGGTTTGTCGTCTTCCCAGTGTTTCACCGGAAGTATCCCAGTCTGTTTTCACTTGCGCTGATCGTCAGCGTCATCCCCCAAGTCGCGACGCAATTGCATATGTCCTTTGGCTCGACTGCGCTGTTCGACAACCATTTCCATGTGGCACATTTCCTGAAGATAATCGCGTATCTGGTTCCGCTGGGAGGGCTCATCTTGGATTACCGGCAAACGTATCAGGCGCTGAGACGGGCCAATGCGTCGTCGAACGAAACGACCGAGCAGTTGCAGCGACAAAACCTCCGGACTCGAGACGTGGTTCATCAACTGGCAAGATCCGGGAGCGAGATAGTTGCAGCGACCGAGCAGCAGGTGGCCAGCGCGGCCGAGCAGGTTTCCTCGCTGCAAGAGGTCTCGACCACTATGGATGAAATCAGTCAGAGCGGCCGGCAAGTCTCCGAACACGCCAGTCAGTTGGGTTCCAGCGCCGAAGCCGCTTTGACGGCCGGCGAAGCGGGGCATAATGCTGTGCAGGAGATGACGCACAGCATGGATGCCATACAGGAACAGGTGATGGCTCTGGCGGAGAAGATCCAGCAATGCAGCGAAAAGACCCAATCGATTACCGAAATCATCGTCACGTCCAGCGAGATTGCTGAACAGACAAAGATGCTGGCCCTGAACGCTTCGATCGAAGCGGCCCGTTCGGGCGTGGAGGGCAGCGGTTTCGCCGTCGTCGCGAAACAAATGAAGGAATTGGCCGACGAGTCGAAAGCGTCCACAGGCCGAATCAGGGCGATTCTGGAGGACATCCGGCAGGCCATCGAGACTTCGGCAGTCTTGACCGATGAAGTGGTTACGGGAACAACTTCGGGCAAACAAACGACGCAGATTACCGAGCAGACGATTCGAGACTTGACGGACACCATTCAGGAAAACGCAAGGTCGCTACAGCAAATCGTCCATGCAACTGGCGAACAGCAGAGCGGAATCGAGCAAGTGACCGAGGGGATACATCTTGTGCGCACGGGCGCAGAGGAAACGTCGACAAGCACCAAGCAATTGCAGCAAGCGGCGGCGGATCTGCATGCGCTTGCGCAGACGCTACAAGAGACCGTCGAGACCTGACGGATTGCCAACTGGAAGGGACTTGTACCATGCAAGAGCGTCGATCTGAATCAGATCGCGTCGACGATCAGCAGTCGACAATCGAGAATCCAACGATCTGGGATCGTTTGCGCAGCCGCATGGACGAGATGGCGGCTTCCAGCTCCCAGGAAGTCGACCCGGAGGTGTTGGGCAGGAAATTGGCTGCCCGCGCCAAGTTCCTTCGCCGACGTGTGGAAGAAAAGCGGGGTGGCGATGGCAACGTATGCACTTTCGTAGCCTTCAACCAGAGACGTCAACGGTACGGCATTCCCATCAATGAAATCCTCGAAATCAAGTCGCTGGATCAATTCGCCTCCGTGCCGGGATCGCCGACCTTTATTCCAGGCGTGATTCATTGGCGAGGGGCGGTTTTGGCGCTGTTGGACCTGGAACGGCTTTTTGAAGCGCCGGAGTTGGGCCTGGCCGATTTGAACGTGTGTATTGTCGTCGAGGCCGCGAGCACGCGAATTGCGGTAGTCGCGGGGGAGATCGAGGACATCGTGAGCGTTCCGGTGGACGAGTTGAAAGCTGCCCCCGAACTACCCGGCGACATTCCCGATGCGTGGATTGCGGGCGTGCACGATAAGAATCGATTGATCCTGCGTATGGACGAGGTGTTGCGAGACGCAAGGCTGGCGGATTTCAGACGACAGAGGGCACGAGGTATCGCATAGCAGCATTGAAAGATGGAGTAGCACGCAACATGACCATTTCCAGGTTACTTTATCTGGGCTTTGGAATCCTAATCGTTCTGTTCGTAATGGCGGGTTTGGTTGCCTATCTACAAATCGTCAACGTTTCTGCCGCCCGGACGCAGACGGCGGAAGTGGCCGGCCCACTTCAACAGGCCGTACAAGAAATGGAGATCAACGCCTTGAAGACGGTCCGTGGTGTTGTGTCTTACGTGGAGACGCGAGATTTCGAGGACATGAAGTACGCCAAGGATTCCCAGAAGAGCTTTCAAGCGAACTACAGAGTTGTCGAGCAGCTTGCCGTCACGCAGGAGCAGAAGCGACTGGGCAATGAAGTCAACTCCGCCTACAAGAGTTTCGAAGCCACTGGTGACGATATCATGAGTCTGGCCGATCAGCGAGTTACAGATCATACGATTATCCGAGACTATGGGAGGGCAATGAGCGAGTTGATTGGCGAGCATTTGCAGAAGTCGGCGGAAGACTCGACAGAGCAGACAACGGAGAGGTCGACGGTCCAAAAGCTGAAGGCTGCCCTAGAGATGAAGGCCGACATCCAGAGCATTCGTTCGATCTACGAATCCTACATGATGGCACCCGATCCCGAACTCCAGAAGACGCTGGGCGATCTGCGGCAAGAGTTCCAGCGTGCGCTCGATTTGTATCGAGATACAGCTCCCGCAGCCGAGGAAGTTCAGGTGCTCGATCAACTTGCAGATGATCTCGCGAGTCTTAAGAAGATAGGTGACCGATTTGTCGCCAAGACGGATCGAATCGCAAAAGCCATGACGAATTTCCGCGAGCACGTAGCGGAAGCTGATCGCATCCTGAAACAAGAGAAGCCGTTGATTGCCGACTATGTGCGAGCGACGGGCGACGCAGCGAAACGATCGTCCGACTTCGCGGTTATGGCCATTCTGCTGTCGAGCATTGTTGGTCTGGTGTTCGGTGTTTCCACGTCGGCGGTGATCCAACGGCGTATCACGCGGCCACTCAAGGATATGGTCGACGCGACGGCTTCGATTGCCCGCGGCGATCTGCGGAATCCCAGTCTCGCCGAATCCTCTGACGAAATCGGTCAACTTGCCGCGGCGTTCAATCGAATGGTCGCGTCGTTGCACGACGTATTGGCCGAAAGCAAGGCGATGACCGCAGAAGTAGCCACGGCCAGCAGCGAAATCGCCGCCGGCACTCAGCACCAAGTGACCAGCTTGACAGAGTCTGCCACCGCGGTTAACCAGATCACGACCGTAGCACAGGAGTTCAAGGCGACGATGCAGGAGTTCGCCGACCGCGCACGCGCCGTGCGAGAGGCCGCGGAGGAAACCGGCAGCCGTTCGAGCGAGGGCCGCGAGCTGACACGAGAGTCGGTGGCCACGATTGATCAGGTTCGAGAGAACGCCCGAGCGGCGGGCGAAACGGTCTTGGACCTATCCGAGCAGATGCATCGGATCAACGAGATTACGACCACCGTGAACGAAATCGCTGAACAGACCAAGCTGCTGTCGTTGAACGCCTCGATCGAGGCTGCCCGCGCTGGCGAGGAAGGCCGCGGCTTTGCTGTGGTGGCCACGCAAGTCCGCGAATTGGCCAACCAATCGAAGGAAGCTGCGGGGCGAATCGAATCCACAATTGGCGAAACGGAGAAATCCATGCGTTTGGTCGTGACGATGATTGAACAGGGAAGTTCGCTCTCGGAAGAGTCCGGCAAGACTGTGAAACGGGTCACGGAGGCGCTCGATGAGATCGCTACGGCCGTGTCACAGACGACAGAGGCCATGAGGCAGATCGCGGCCGGCGCCGTTGACCAAGAACGCGGAATTACGGATCTCGCAAACGGGATTGCGCAGGTCGACACGGCGTCCAGTGAGGCACTGGCCGCCGCTCAGCAGACGCAGAAGTCAATCACGGCAATCGACGAGCAGATGGGAACACTTAACGACACGTTGGCCAGATTCCATACATGAGGGAAGCTGGGTTACAGATCTCCGATTTGGTTGGAGGTTGCGATCGCAGATCGAAGGCTCCATTCATCGTGAGTCAACAATCAAGAATTGAAAATGTCTACTGACGCCATCTTCGATATTTTTCGTGACGAAGCCCGCGAGCACTTAGCTGCTCTTGAGAAGGGATTCCTGGACTTGGAAGCGGCTGGTTCTCCTGACGATCGCCCCTCCATCATCAACGAACTGTTTCGTCACGCACACAGTTTGAAAGGTGATGCGCGGAGCGTGGGGTTGGATGCGATAGCGCAGCCGTCGCAAGTTCTGGAGACGACGTTGGCTTCTCTGCGCGATGATCCACAACACGTGGATCCAGCGGTGATCGACGCCGCGCTTCGCCAACTCGATGTGGCCCGCGAGGCGTTCGAAGGTTGGCAGGGTGGACCGAGCGAGAAGTCTACCGTAGCGGATGCTCCCAGTCCGCCCCCAAGTGTCCCGGTTGCAGAAAAGGAAGAGCCGACTGAGGAGAAACCAAAGCGCAAGTCGCGAACCGCAGGTCGCGCACCGAAGGAGAGCTTTACCGTCCGCGTTTCATCCGAACATCTGGATCGGATGCTGACACTCGCCGCTGAGTTGCGTATCTCTCACCGGGGTGCGGAGGATCTGGAAGGCCGACTGACAGACCTGCTCGAACAACTGGATCAATTGCCGATCGCCGACTTGCGGATGCCAGTCGAAGCAAGAAACGAAGTCGAAGGTCGACAATCGGCGATCAAAGATCTCCTCGATCTGCAATCGTCGATTCTCGATCAGGTCCGTTACATCGAAAGTAGCGTGCATCAACGGCACGTTCACGAGGAACTCCTTCTCGAAGCTCTGGAAACGGATATTCGCCAAGCCCGCCTGCTTCCGCTGTCGCTGGTGACCGAATCGCTGCGCCGCGCAGTCCGAGAACTTGCGCAAACCCTTGGGAAGTCGATCCGCTTTGAAGCTAAAGTCGGGACCATTTTGCTTGACAAGGCGGTCATCGAGGCTTTGAGGGACCCGTTGCTGCATATGATTCGTAATGCGGCCGGACACGGTATCGAAATAGCCCAGGAGCGGCAACAAACGGGCAAACCGGAAAAAGGATTGATCCGAATCGAGGCATCCCGTCTTGGCGATCTGGTGCGAATCACCGTAAGAGATGACGGACGTGGTGTGGATTTCGAGAAGATTCGCAAACGTCTGAATCAGATGGCCGTGATGGATGCAGTGGAGTTGGCCGACTTGACGGACAAGGAACTTAGCAGATATCTCTTCGAACCCGGATTTACGACGAAAGAGGTGGAAGATACCGTCTCCGGTCGGGGCGTCGGACTTGACGTCGTTCTGGAAGCCGTGCAGCGTTTGCATGGGAATGTGGAATATGTGTCTGAGGAAGCGACCGGAACCGGTGAATCCGTTGGCACGATGTTCGCCATCACTGTTCCCGTTACGGTTTCGACGGTTCGCATTCTAACGGTCTCGGCGGGCGACCAATGGTACGGCATACCCAGCGCGGTGATCGTGCGCACCGGGCAGGTCCGCGGCAGCCAGTTGCGAGAGTTGGAAGGAACTACCGTGCTGCCGCTGGATGGTGAGCCCATCCGCTGGGTGCATCTGCGTGACGTGTTGGAAAATGGAGCGGGGATGCTCGTCTCCGACAGGCAGCTTTGGCGCTACCTTCTTCTGAACGTGGATGGACGGCATTTGGCCGTGGCTGTGGACGATCTGGAGGATGAAGCGGAAGTGGTGCTAAAGCCGCTGGGTTTCCCGCTCCGCGGGATGCCCGGGATCGTTGGGGCCACGATCCGCCCGGACGGCAGCGTGCAGATAGTTCTGGACCCCGCTGGCTTGTCCGCGCACAAGAGGAGAATTTGGAAGCCGGAATTGCAGAAGTCGACAACCCCGGGCCGCATATTGGTCGTGGACGATTCGCCGACCACGCGAGCTATTCTTCGCAAAGTTCTAACGGTGGCGGGATATACGGTTCACACGGCGATCGACGGTGGGGACGCTTTGAATCGGCTGGACACCCACCAGGTGGATGTGGTGGTATCGGACGTCGTGATGCCGCGAATGGACGGTTTTCAGTTGACGCACGAGGTAAAGGCCAAGCATGGTCTTCCGGTAATCCTGGTCACGTCCATGGAGTCCGAAGAGCATCGTCGTCGAGGGATGGAAGTCGGGGCCGATGCGTATGTGATCAAGTCGACGTTTGCAGGCGAGGGGCTATTGGAAATTGTAAAGCAGTTTGTTTGACCAAAATGACTTAGAAAGTGAGGATCAACTATTTCCCGATTGTCTTGGCCGAATCGTGTAATT